>JAFAVL010000707.1 GCA_019242465.1 Chroococcidiopsidaceae cyanobacterium CP_BM_RX_35
TTTTTTCGCGTTTTCCGCCGTTGCCGGTCAAGCTCTAAGAGGTCAGCAACTCCAGAAAGGCTCTCGTCTGGAATGGCTGACAGTGCTCTCATAACCAGCCGCCAAAGTTGAGATAGAAGTTTCCACCAGGGGGCTTTTTGCCTGGTAGGAGTCAGTTGGCCTCGCAAGGCTGAGGTCGAATCATAGGCAGGACGAATCATAAATCTACTCCTTTCCAATTCCTCCAACTCTATACAGCAAACCCTTGATAAATAGTCAAAATAGTAACAGTGCTGATGATATTTGGCCGAGTGGAGACACTAATTGGTCATATATACCAGTCTGACGGGACAATAAAGATTTCCACTAAAGCTAACGAACCAGTTTCTATTATTAATGTGGAACTTCCCCTAACTTTCAGCTAGGGGAATTGAGGTGTGTAAAGCACAACTCCCTCTACCAAACTAGCGCAGCTAGTATTGATTTCAGGTCCGAGTGATGATTCTGGTGGGTCGGATGGCATCCTCTAGATCCGCCCCCTGTAGGTTGGCTCCCTCTAGGTTGGTATCGGTGAGGTTTGTTTTCTCCAAGTCAGCCTCCCGCAGGTTGGCCGCTTGCAGGTTAGCTGCTTGCAGATTAGCCTTTTCTAAATCGGCATCAAATAGGTTGGCTCCCCGCAGGTTGGCTGCCGCAATGTTGGCTTTGCCCAGATCGGCTCCTCGCAGATTAGCTCCTTGCAGATTGGTTGTCTGTAAGTTCGCTCGCTCTAAGTCAGCCTTTTGCAGGTTTGCACCTTCCAAATTGGCCGCTTGCAGGTTCATATCCTTGAGGACTGCTCCACTCAGGTCACACCCCACACATTGATTGGTTTCTAGTAAACGTCTCACATTGGCAGCAACCGATTCGACTGGTGCTGTCACACTAGAGCTGACTGGAGCCGTTGGGGATAGTGTTGGGGCTGGAGATGGCTGCTCCCGAACTGATGGTAAGTCCTCAACGTTTTCCGGCTCGGAGATTGATGCAGGAGGAGTTTGAATCCTTCGACTAGCGAGCGCTGGGCGAGATGGTTCAGTTCTAACGAGCGCTACAGTTCCAAAGAAGCCTTGCGCTCGGGCACTCGGCTGGTCGAGTAGAGAGAACCCCGCGACCAGGACTAGAAAGACTGCCGTTAAGAGCCAGTGAGTTAGTTTTTTGCAAGTTGATTTTTTCATTGATTCCTCCCGATTTTGGTTCAATTTTCTTCTGTTTCAGGTGACTTCCCATCTTTCTCATGCTGTTTGATAAGCACCGCTAAACACAAGCAGCTACCCACTAAAGCGATGGGAGTCAGCGAGGCACTGTCCAGCACAATAAATACGCCTAAGCCAATCAAGACAAAAGGCACAAAACTGTTGCCATAGCGATTGAGGACATGAGCAATAGCTAGCTGCTGACTCAGCCTATACGTCACATAGCACCAAATCCCTACCATTGACAAAAAGACGGCAATCATTATTAACAAAGTTTCTTGGGTACTGTTAGCAAACAACGGCACATAAACCCCGACATTGTCACTGCCATTAGCAATAGTGATTGCCGATACACTGTAAGTTTGGGGAGATAGTAAACTCGACCAAGCTGAAGCCTGGGGCGACTCCGATTCCAACTGCACTTGAGAGGAAGAATCGCTGTCTTGATTCAAAAACTGATTCAGCCCAAGAGCAATTGGTACTAGACCCAGAAGACCAATCAAATGAGATGGTAAGACCAAACTGCCAAAAAAACCTGCCAAGCTAGCAACAACCAGCGCACTGAAGCCCAAATACTGACCCACCACGATATGACGACGACGGAAGGTAGCATTCACCTGAGAGAATAACAGTGTCAGAATTACGAGATCGTCAAGATTAGTAGCAGTAAAGGCAGCGATTCCGGTAGGAATAGCAGTGACAAGTTCACTCATTTCTATCTCTCTTTAATTTTCCCTCTCACGTCAGGTAGCTAGCATTAAGCTCTGTTGACCTGTCATTCTCAAACTGACTAATACCTTGCAAAGTACTTATGGTTTCACTCTAGCTAGCTAGTTTGATAATGTCAAATACTCTTATTTGTCAAAATAATAAATTCAGTCTATCAATCAAGGAACGCATTGAACGTTTGTCTTTCAAAGCACAACAAACTGCCGTTAATAAATTCTATTGATTGTTTCAATAAAAGATAGTATTTGCTTTTATTAATGGGCTTACCTAAAGTTGAAATTAGCCCTTTCCAGCCAGCATTTGCTGAGTTGAGACTGCCAGTTTCAGTCGACTAGAGAGGTTCGCTTATACCAGTGGAAGGAAATATGGCATGACTAAAGAAATCTCAACACCCAATCAAAGTGTTCACGGGTTGAAGCGGGCCTGTCTTTCCTATGGAGAAGTCCTGGCTCAATCCGTAGCCGTACTCGCTCCCTCAACCATACCCGCAGCCGTTTTAGGCTTAATCTTTGCTAGTGCCGGAAATGGCACTTGGCTGAGTTTTCTGCTCGGCATGCTCGGGATACTTTTTGTCAGTGTTAACATTAACCAATTTGCCCGTCGCTCGGCTTCTCCGGGTTCGCTGTACTCCTATATCGTGAAAGGTCTTGGTCCCACGGCAGGTGTCTTCTGCGCCTGGGGACTGATCCTGGGATATCTGTTTACTGGCATGTCAACTTTATGCGGGTTTGCCATCTTTGGTCAAACCTTGCTGAGTTATCTTGGCCTCCATACTCACATCCTGACCTTATTTATGGTGGGCACGGCAGCAGTCTGGTATGTAGCTTATCAAGACATTCAACTATCTGCCAAGATGATGCTGCAAATCGAGGGAGTCTCGATTCTGCTGGTGCTACTATTGGGAGCGATTGTCTGGGCGCATAAGGGCTTTGCGATTGATACAGCTCAACTCACCCTGCAAGGAGCAACTCCTGGGGGTGTAGCGGTAGGGGTCGTTCTAGTCGTATTCGGCTTTTCTGGGTTTGAAAGCTCCACTTCTTTGGGGGATGAGGCCAAAGACCCGTTGCACACTATTCCCAGATCTTTAGTTCAAAGCACGCTCATATCTGGGGTGTTCTTTATCATCATGGCTGGCATTATCGTGCTGGCTTTCCATAGTGCTGCTGTTGATCTCAGCAAGACTGAAGCCCCACTCGACTTTCTGGCGCACCAGGTCGGAGTAGGATTGTTGGGCAAGCTGATTAGTGTAGGAGCCCTTTTAAGCTTTTTCTCTTGCACGCTTGGTTGTGTGAATTCCACAGCCAGGATTTTGTTCATGATGGCGCGTCATGGTCTGTTACCCCATTCCCTGGAGCGAATTCATCAGACTAACAGGACGCCTTACATAGCGATTGGGCTGTCGTCACTGCTAACGTTTCTGGTGCCAGCGATGTTGAATCTGTTGAGTGTCAAAACGTTTGATAGTCAAGGTTACTTGGGCACGATTTGTACTTACGGCTTTTTGCTGGTGTACATCTTGATTTCGATTGCTGCCCCAGTGTACCTGTATCGATTGAGAAAGCTGCGCCCACAGGATGTCGTGTTCTCGGTATTAGGGGTAGCTTTTATGTTGCTTCCGGTTGTGGGAACGGTGGGGATTCCTGGCAGTACTCTATTCCCACCACCCGCACCGCCTCAAAACCTGTTTCCTTATCTGTTCTTGTTGTACTTAGCTGCTGGTTGTGGATGGTTTTTCATCCAAAGGCTGCGTTACCCCAGAATGGTCAGAGGCATGGAACGCGCTGTTGAAGCAATTCACGCCAGTTTCCATGACAAGGAAAAATTTTAACTAGGTTGTGGCAAAGCGAGGCGATAAGTGCAATTTGAAGTCGGTCAACGAGTCGTTTGGCTTTATCGAGTTCGTGCAGGCTATGGCAATGTTCAAAGGCTTCCTGCCACCATAGTGAAACTAGGTCCTAGGCTTGTGCAAATCAAGGTGCAAAAAGGCAATAGCGAGTTCGTCAATCGCTGGGTTAACCGAAACAGGCTGGAAGTGTTAAAAGATTGATAGAGGGTATTGATCTTTTCACTCTTAATGTTGATTAGGTTTTGAATTTTCATTATGACCAGTGAGCCAATTGTCATTGTTGCGGCCTTGATGATTTTAGGGCTGCTATTAAACTGGCTGCTCAAGGTGTTTAAGCCAACAGTTATCACCGCTTTAGCCATCTTAGGGATTATCCTTAGCTTACAGATGTTCTTTGGAATTAGTCCTGCAACTCTTCAGCAGGAGATCGTCCATCTACCCGAACATCTGTGGGAACTTTGGCAACAGTTTGTTTATCCTCAAATCCAGGCGTTGCCGAAGAGGTAATGATTTATCCTGGTTGAGTACAGTCCATCAAGTTCCGCAATCTCCGGCATCTCTTCGTCAACTGGTGCATTAGGCAACTCAAGTCCTGCCTCTCGAACCTAATGCATTACGGTAGTGTGGTGAATTTGCGACCACACCGAATCGAGCATAACTACACCAAACACCACTGAGTAACGAAGCGCTCGTTCAAATGCACAGTAAGATACCCTGCGCCTTAGCAAAGCTCGGCATCAGGATCTAGTATACAGCTGGAATTGACTCTCCCACTTTAATTTAGCCTGGGGACGCTAAAGCTCGAAACGCTGAATTAGCAGCGTCCAGAGTCTGCTGAAGTGTAAGCAGCTGCTGTTCAATTTTAGTTTTTAGAGCTGGAGAAGGCTTATCCTTTGCCTTCTCTGTATCAGTTGCGAGAAGATCAATCGACTGAGCCGCATCTTCTAGTGCCTGCTGAACAGTCGAGATATTTGTTAATTCCGTGGTATTAACCGACCGACTCAACTTCTTGCTAACTTTCTGCAATGATTCAGCTAGATCGTCAACAGAGTCAGCAGCAGACTCCAGTAATTCCGATCTAGCATTAAGTTGCTTTTCAATCAGATCTCGATTACTGGAATCACTCTCTTCAATAGCACTCTGTAAAACAACTGGTAAGTCAGTGATAGCCCTAGTTACTGTCTGGGTAGCTTCTTCAAAGGAAAGCTGTTTCTCTCTTACGAAATTTGCTGCAGCAAGACTGAAACCATTCGAGGAGGGAAGAATTTGTTGTGAAGCTGGTGCAACGCTTCGATCTAGGCTTTCATCAGTTAGGGCTAACAATGGAGTCGAGAAATCATTGCCAGGGTTTAAATCTCTAAACGTTTGAGCACTTGACCAATTGCTAAATTCTGCACTTATAGAAAACAACAACGAAGTCAAGAAGGCAGTTAGTACCCAAGTCTTCAAAGTTAGTAAAGTTTCAGTTAACAGATTCATCAAAATACTCCTCAATCGTCGTGGCTGAAAGTAATGCAAGTCAACGGTACACTGCCAAGGCACATCCGGGCTCCACCGTTCTCAAACCGGAGGCAACCTCCACGAGAGCTGGGGTGGCTTCGTGAAAGCAGGAAATGACCTCTTCCACGGTTAAAATCTGAACACTCGTATCCAAAACTAACCTCTAAGCGTCCAAGCTGATTTTGCCCTGCCAGTAATAACTTTTTCGATATAGCCGAACCCCTTCAAATTTAGTGAGTTCCTCCGAATAAGCCAGTTGGTCTGCCGTGATTTTGCTACAATCCGCTCTCTGTTGACATTATTAAACTACACTAAATCGGGCAAATTACAGTAGAATCTACCTAAAGCGTGAGAAGATTAGAAATAGCTTTAAAATACGTTTAGCCATAGTTTGATTTCGGATTTGCGATTTTGGATGGGAACGTTAGTGAATAGCGGTGGGATTCTCGACTCTGGACTTCAGACAAAAATCTAAAATCCAAAGTTAAGCGACGATCGCCAAAATATCTTTTTCAGACAACAGGACATACTCCTCGGTACCGAGCTTGATGTCGGTGCCAGCATACTTGGAGTAAAGGACCTGATCGCCAACTGCAATATCAATGACCTGACGAGCACCGTCCTCGCTGCGCTTGCCGGGACCAATCGCAATGATTTCGCCTACCTGAGGCTTTTCTTTTGCAGTGTCAGGTAGAAGGATGCCGCCGACCGTTTTTTCTTCAGACTCACTGATCTTGACGAAGACACGATCGCCAAGAGGCTTCACAACAGATAAATTCAACGTGATGGCTGTAATACATGATTCTCCAAATCAACAACTAGGATGAATAGATCGCGATTAGACCTAAAGGCGTCTACTCAGTAGTAAATCAAGTGGGGGAATAAGGACACGATAGTAAACACCTTCATTTGTATTTCTTCCATATATTAGGGAAATTATCTTAACAGAAGAAATTGCCTTTCTGACCGCGAAAGGCGGTCAACGGTACACCGCCGTTACACGGCGGTGTACCGTTGACTAGCAATTGCTTTTCTCCTGAATCTCTAAATCAAGCTTGGATTATGCTCTTAGCTATCTGAGGAAATAACTTCTTCCCAAGTGAGAGGGTCACTAAATGAGTTTCCAGACTGAAAGCGAGTATTCATAAGCTTGTTCTTAGAGAGCAGTATTGCTCTGACACTGATAGCAATAATGAGAGGTGTAAGGATGAGTAAATAAAGGGCGGGGATAATTAAGAATACAAGCCAATGAAGCAGCCACCGATAAACGGCTAAGGGCTGCCTTCCTAAATTTCTGATAACGGGAATCTTTGTGTAGCGATGTTCTGTAGGGTTGACCATTGTTGTTATTACTCGACTTCTACAATTTTTGAACACGCATTGCAGTTGTT
>JAFAVL010000279.1 GCA_019242465.1 Chroococcidiopsidaceae cyanobacterium CP_BM_RX_35
ATTGTGACATACTCGCGAATGCGGTTGTCATTGCCAATCTTTACCTGTGTGTTCGAGCCGTCGTATTTGCGATCTTGCGGTGCCAATCCAATCGCAGCTCCAGGAAAGATTTGATTTCGCGCCCCAATTTCTGTTGGTCCCTCTAGCACAGCATGAGTGCCAATCGTAGTTTCTGGACCAACTTTTACTCCCTCTCCAATCACCGCATAGGGACCTACTTGCACTGTCGGGTGCAATTCGGCATTTGGATGAATTACAGCAGTTGGATGAATCAGTGTCTTCAAGGGTGTGTTTATTCTACTAAAGAAAACATGAGTTCGCCTTCAGTCGCCAGTTGACCATCAACTTCAGCCCGAGCCTGCATCTTCCCAAACCGACGCCGTTTAATGTACAACAGTTCCACCGTCATCACTAACTGATCGCCTGGGACAACCTGGCGGCGGAACCGAACTTTATCAATCCCAGCAAATAGGAATAGTCCGCCTTCACCTTCAGCCTCTGGCATTTGCGTTAGCACTACACCACCAACTTGTGCCATTGCCTCTACAATCAGCACTCCTGGCATAATTGGTCGCCCTGGAAAATGCCCTTGAAAATAGGGTTCGTTAACCGTGACATTTTTAATCCCAACGGCTCTTACTCCTGGCACATATTCAACGATTCGGTCTACAAACGAAAAGGGGTAGCGATGTGGCAACAATTTGTGAATTTCTTCAACCGTCAAAATGGTTTCCGGCGTTGTCACCACCGCAGACTCAGGCGGATGCTTGATCACACTAGGTGTAGGAGAGTCAGTTGAATTCACGTCGATCAGCGTTGACATGGGCAAGTTGAGAATCTGAGATTCTTTGGGCAAGTTTAATATGCAGGTTATGGCTTGCTTTATAAGCGAAGAAATGAGCAGCAGGAAAAGTTCTGAGCAAGCTCAAATCTCCTATTAAGTCTAAGATCTTATGACGCACTGGTTCATTTACAAATCTTAAAGGAGGATTCAGCCATCCGGTAAAACCGCAAACCAGGGCATTAGCCAAATTGCCGCCTTTGATCAAGCCCTGCTGCCGCAACTGATCAATCTGGTGGGCTAGACCAAAGGTTCGGGCTGGAGCGATTTCTGCCAAGAATGTTTGAGAGAAAGGACAATCCTCCACCCTCGGCTCTGGCGACCAACTATGCCACTGATTGCCAATTGCTGGCAGGTCGAAATCAATTCCATAGGTAAAGCGAGTTGCTGGGGCTGGTAGAGCAGCAACGAAGGCATCGCCTTGATGCACCCAAATAGGCTCTGTCAGTTGCGACACGCTGCGAGGCTCGGACTGAGACACTAATCCTACTTGGGCGATCGCTTCTGACCACATTTGGGCTGAACCGTCTAAAAGCGGCACTTCAGTGCCATCAATTTCAATCCGCGCATTGTCCACACCCATACCTGCCAGTGCTGCCAACAAATGTTCCACAGTGCGGACATACGCTGCCCCCTTGCACAACTGAGTTGAAAGCACAGTCGCCTCGACCGCTGTCACACATGCGGGAATTGCTGGTGTGTCGGGTAGATCCACCCGCACAAAGTACCTCCCATATCCTACTGCTGCTGGCAGCACTCGGACATTGGCAACTACACCACTGTGTAGTCCCACACCCGACTGGTTAATCTCAGCTGCTAAGGTATGCTGTCTCATTTCAGAATCGTTCTCCAATGCCAAATTCTATGCGACTACTTCCACGGTCGTTAATACCGTAGTCGATCCGGATTGGTCCTAGGGGGGACCGCACCCGCACACCGATCCCATAGCCAAAGCCACTTCCTGGTTTGCCCCTAATAACGGCTGGTTTACCAGGAACAAGGCTATCAGTTCCTAAGTCGGTCGCAGCATCAAAAAACAATGCACCACCGATAATCGAGAATAGTGGAAACCGATACTCAACCGTACCTTGGACAAAGCTGCGAGCACTGGCTAAGCCTCCTTCCCGATAACCCCGAACGGAGTCAGTACCGCCGATGGCAAATGCTTCATATGGTGGTAAATCTCCGATGATTGTGCCGGATTGGATGTTAAAAGCCAGAGTTTGCGGTCCTTTACTGAAGTTGATGAGTTTGACTGGGAAGTATTGGCTGTAGCTGCCCCGCACCCGGTTGAGCAGAATATTACCTAGTCCGATGGGTACCGATTGCTCATCACCAATTCGGAATAGAGAGCCGCTGGTGGGTTCAATCAAGTCGTTGCGCCGATCGCGGACTGCCCCTAGCTGGAAGGTAAATAGGTCGTCCTGACCAGCACGAGAGAAGCTCAACAGATTTCCTTGGCTATCTCTCTTAGAAATGTTGCCATTGGAATCCTCAATGGATACCCTTTGATACTGGAAGCCAGCTGAAGCTGTCCATTCTGACGGTTGCAAGGGATGCTTGGAGAGAGGACGGGTAAAGCTGACGCCGCCACCGAGACGGACAACGCGTGGGCGATCGCCATTGGGGAGGAAGACGTCGGGGTTACCGTTATCAAACACCAATGAAATTGCCTGCCGTCTAAACGCCTCAACTGTGTAGGAAGTATGGTAAGGGTCACCAGCAATCCAGGGATCGGTGAAGCGGAGATCTGCTGCCAGATCAGCTCGCGAAGTCCCTACCTCAAGGTCAGCTCCTATGGTTTGGTTGTTGCCACCTAAGTTTTGCTGTTGATAGCTCAATGTCCCGAATAGTCCACTGGCAGAACCAATCCCTGCCCCTACCGCGATTGAACCGTTACCTTTCTCGTTGACATTGAGGACAACATCGACTTTGCGGGGGTCTTGCCCTGGATTAAGCGCCACTTGCACATCTTGAAAAATTCCCAGTCCATACACCCGTTGGATATCTTTTTGAATCGTGGCACGGTTGAATATGGTATTG
Source organism: Chroococcidiopsidaceae cyanobacterium CP_BM_RX_35 (assembly GCA_019242465.1). The sequence continues at coordinate 2,885 of JAFAVL010000279.1, forward strand.
GGCTTTGACTCCAACTCCCTAGTCACAATAAACCTGCGGGTATGGGGTGTGTAGGGTGTCCCGTTAGCGTTAGTATCCTCCCCACTTTTGTTGCGAAAGTTGACTTGAATGCCCTCAATCACGCCTTCTGCCACTTGGAGGTTGACTGTGCCGTCAGGTGAGACTTGTGGCGCACCAATGACCTGAGCCAACACATAACCGTGGTCCTTGTACCATTTGTTCAACTGCTTGACGCCTTCCCCAAACCGCCCCAAGTTGAGGATGGTGCCATACTGCGGGCTAAAGATGTCAGTAATCACGCGCGGCGGCAAGACAGATGGGATGCCAGTGCCAGTATTAGCCTGGACTTGGACGTTACGTAAGATCGGGTTGGGTTGGGCGATAAACGTCACTCGCACTCCCAAGGGAGTATCTGATGGCACGGCACGCACGTCAGAGAAATAACCTGTGGCAAAAATCGCGTTGATATCGCTTTGCAACTGAGCGCGAGTCGTCGTCCGTCCTGGTTGAGTGCTAATTGCTCCGTAGACTTGGTTTTGCAGATCTAGCGGCAGTGGCTGCCCTTGGGCATTGGTAATTGCCACTTCTGCCACTAAGACTTGAGGCTCCGGTGTTGGGGGAGCTTGACTGGGCTGGGCATTCCCTGGCGTGGTAGTGGGTGGGGGAGTTGGTGGGAGATTGTTGTTGATGGTAGGGCGCTGAGACGGGGAGGGAGTGATGGGAATTGGCAGTTGATTAGGCGTTTGTTGCTGCGGTTGACTACCAGTACCTGGAGGTGGAATGACTGGTACTGTAGGGTTAGGCTTCGCTGGGTTAGGCTCTTCTGGGTTGGGCGCTGCTGGGTTGGGAGTCGTGGGTGTCTGTACTCCCCCAGAAGGGTTCACTGGCTGCTTAGGTTTGCTTGGAGTATTAGGTTGGTTGGGATTGGGTAACTGGTTGGGTGGAGCTGGTGCTGGTATCGTATTCGCCTGTGCCTCTAGCAGCCCTGGCGTTGCCCCCTGTTTTAGGGAACCGATCGTCAAAGCAGGGGGAGATGTTGCAGCAAGACTGTTTTGCCTTAGACTCCCCACTCCAAATGTAGGCAGGGATAAACCAAGGGAGGCAACGCTGTGCGGAGATTGAGCTTGCACTCTTGAGTTGAGGAGGACGTTGGGGTCGATGCGATCGACCCTAAGAGCGTCCGTGTGGTTGGGACGAGGCTCCCTCGTCCCTTTATCCACCGTGCCGGAGCTATCTCCGCCAAAGCCTTGAGGCAACTGCCGTAGGGCAACGTCCGCTGCTGCGGGCGTCTGTATCAGCGTTGTGCAACCGCAGGCATTAGCTACAGTCAACACCGCCATACAAACAGGTGATAAGCGCATATTGTTCAATTTGATCACGTCCACACACACGATTAAAGCTACTGGCAGTTCAGCAATCTAAAAGCTCAAGTTTTATTTACTGCTGATAGTTTCTTGTGGCTATTACCCGCTCTAAAACTTGCTGGTAAGCATTTTCTACGTCTCCCAGGTTGCGACGGAAGCGGTCTTTGTCCATCACCCTACGATCGGGATCGAACTCAGACTGATTCCAAAGACGGCAGGTGTCGGGGCTAATTTCATCTGCCAGTCGCAACTGCGATTCAGAGTCTAAGCCAAACTCCAGCTTGAAGTCTACCAAGATAATGCCGCAACTTTGAAAAAAAGCAGAAAGATGTGTATTGATTTGCAATGCCAACTGCTGTAACTGGTCAACCTGTTCCGGGGTAGCTAGTTCCAGCAATAAAAGGCGATCGCGCGTCAATAGAGGATCTCCCATTTGATCGTTTTTATAGTAAAATTCCACCAAGGGGGGTTGCAGAACGGTACCTAGTGGTAGCCCAGTCTGTTGACATAAACTACCCGCCGCAATGTTCCTGACTACCACTTCTAAGAGCAAAATTTTTAATGCCCGTACCCGCATTTGATCAGGGGCAGGGCAGTCAATGAAATGCGTTACAATCCCTCGCTCCTCAAGATACTGAAACAGTATTTTGGAGATGGTGCAGTTGATCTCACCCTTACGAGTAATCTTGCCACGCTTTTGCGCGTTAAAGGCAGTGGCATCGTCTTTAAAAAAGGTCAGCAAAATTTCTGGATCGTCTGTGGTATAAAGAATTTTCGCTTTGCCTTCGTAGAGTAATGTTGGGGCAGACATTAGAGGTATCTTAGTAGCGGAGTAGCAAGCCTGAAGCTTCAGGCTCAATTATTTTATCGGGATTGGGGGACAGAGATCGGGCAACTCCCACCTTCAGTTCAAGATACACTTACGACACAAGCTGGTAACTCCGATATGTTGCAATTTTTGGGGAGAAAATGGCATAACAGTCTATTTTCTTGTAAAAACAATATGCTTAATAAGCTATTACCTATAAACATAGGGCTTACTCCTAACTCCTCAATACGCACATGCTTACTGACAGCTATTTTGCTAGGACTGCTGACAGCTTGTGGTATTGGCGGACTAGAACCGAGTCGCCAAGTTGTCCAACAGGGGTTGGCAAAGTTTAATGAAGTCATTGCTCTCCAGCTCAGCCAAACCCAACAGCAACCCAGCTTTAAAATTAAGCATCTGGTAATTGCTGAACAGCAATCCCTGGTCGTTCAAGATTTGTCGGTCTACCGAGTCCGAGGCACTTACGATCTCACAATTATGTCGCTAAAACGACGCCAGACTCAGCAGCACAACTCTTTTGAACTTTATCTGCAACGTCAGAAAGAGGGCAAAACCTGGCGACTTTTGCTGCCTCAGTCCACTGGCAAAGACAGTACACCTGTTTGGCTCTCTTACTCAATTTGAGTGTAAGGTAAATGTTACCCCCTCTAGACTGTAGCCATTAGTCTCTCAGCCTGAAGTCCATGCAAATTCCCCGCCTGCATCCAGATACAATTGAGGAGGTCAAGCAACGAGCAGACATTGTGGATGTCATCTCAGAACAGGTTGTCTTACGCAGGCGCGGCAAGGATTTTGTGGGCTTATGTCCCTTCCACGATGAAAAAACTCCTAGCTTCAGTGTAAGTCCCAGTAAACAGATGTACTACTGTTTTGGCTGTGGGGCGGGAGGAAACACGATTAAGTTTCTGATGGATCTGGGAAAGCGTGCTTTCAGTGAGGTTGTACTGGAATTGGCGCGACGCTATCAAGTGCAGGTGCAAACCCTAGAGCCAGAGCAGCGGCAAGAATTACAACGCCAACTCACGCTACGCGAACAACTGTACGAGATTATGGCGATCACGGCGCAGTTTTATCAATACACCTTACGTCATGCTCAAGGGCAGTCAGCTCAGACATATTTGCAATCTGAACGCCAGCTCAGTCAAGAAACCATACAGCAGTTTGGGCTAGGCTATGCTCCTGTTGGGTGGGAAACTCTCTACCGCTATTTAGTCATAGACAAACAAAAGCCAGCACAACTTGTAGAGCAAGCCGGGTTGATTCTACCCCGTAAAACTGGGGATGGCTACTATGACAGATTCCGCGATCGCCTGATGATTCCCATTCACGATATTCAAGGACGAATAATTGGCTTTGGTGGCAGGAGCTTGGGCGACGAGCAACCTAAGTATCTGAATTCGCCAGAAACGGAGCTGTTTAGCAAAGGCAAGATTTTGTTTGCCTTAGATCAAGCCAGAACTGCCATTTCCCAGCAGGATCGAGCCGTTGTGGTAGAGGGATATTTTGATGCCATCGCGCTTCATGCTGCTGGGATTACCAACGTCGTTGCCTCCCTTGGCACTGCCCTCAGCTCAGACCAGGTGCGGCAACTGTTACGCTATACAGAATCAAAACAGTTGGTGTTTAACTTTGATGCCGATGCCGCTGGAACTAAAGCTTCCATACGGGCAATTGGGGAAATTGGCAACCTCGCCTATCGAGGTGAAGTTCAGCTACGGATTCTCAACCTACCTGAAGGCAAAGACGCC
>JAFAVL010000337.1 GCA_019242465.1 Chroococcidiopsidaceae cyanobacterium CP_BM_RX_35
AAATAAAGCTCAAACTTCCCCAAACATTCACATTCAGAGTATAGGAGTCAGTAGCTGAACCTGTAGGTTCAGCTTTCACCGCACTAGCTTGATGCAGATCTTGGAGAACAGCCTGGGCAACTTCTAGAGGTTTCAATAAAGGACCAATTTGTTCTTTTGCTTCTTGAGGATGCATGGCAACCGCCAGGGCTGCCATTGTTTGGGGGAAATTCGCTCGGCTAAAGATGAGTTGGGTTTCTGCTACTCCAGTTGGTCCGTGGATCACCCATTCAAAATCAACTGAAGTTTGCGGCACAATTAAGGTTTCATGAGGGGCAACGCTCAACTCTTTGAGTAATGGTTTCGTTTCCGCAGCGGCGGCGTCAACAGAGGCGATAGGGTACAGCGCGATCGCGCTTTTGTTACTATCTAAACCTAGTAGCACAAGGTAAATTGGGTATTCGCTGTCATTATGCACGCGGTACTGAATTCGGCTACCGATTGATACGGTGGGAATATTACCCTCAGTGCCGTTGGCGCTGGAGGTCGTGCTTTGAGACCAATGCAGTGTTGCTCTTTGCATAAGCACATGTTCTTTAGTTGTAATCATCTCCAGTGTTGCCCTAACTCCCAAGCGAGAGGAGCCTTCATTTGTTGTCAACCGCCATAGCTTTGCTGCTAAGAGCGTTTGTAGCTTCGGAGCTAACCGCTGCACTGCCACTTTTACTGCTTCCCCTGCTTCTCCGGCAGTACCAGGGATGAGTTCTTGACTGCGGGAAAACAAGCCGTAACGACTGGAGGACGGTTTGTTTGAAGCACTAGCGGGTGACTCTAGCAAGCTGACATCCTGTACCCGACCAAACAAATAATCAGCTGGTTGCTCACCTGCCTTAACCGTTGATACATGGGGAATAGCAGCAAAAGCACTTGTCGCATCGACCCGCTCAATACGTTCCAATCCAGCATCAAGGGCAATCACCAAGTCAATATTGCGGGATAAAACCCGAATTGATTCCTGAACAAGTTGCCCAACCTGTAAGGAACTCGTGCCGTCATTGCTGAGCAGTCGTTGTGCTTTTGCAGTTAGACCAGTACGGGAGTGGATCTGGAGCTGTAAAGGCGAGGAGTTAGCCTGTGAGGCGGCTGTATCAACTGTGATTGTGGGAGTCACTACATTCAGAAGGGAATCCACTGCATAGGATTCTAGAACTGGTAGCGGTAAACCTGCCAGCCACAACTCGGCAGTGTTACCATCGTCTGCTACTGCAATCACCACTCCATCCGCGCTGACATTAGTATCAGGGCGGAGGTAGTAGGTAAGCTCAGACTGCTCTTGAATTTTCTGCCCATTCAGAGCTGGTCGCTGTTTCCCACCTAGTTGCTCAACCGCCCCAGTAACTCGGCTCAGACTCACTTGAACAGATGTCGCTGGAGTAGCTTCCCAGAGGTACTGGGTCAGGGCATAAGTAAATAGCCCAGCACTGAAACCTGACCACTGGGCTTCAGTTGCCAACTGACTCGACCTTGCGGCTCTTAGGACAACCCCTGGCAGCGGTTGATCAAACAGATTTCCTTTGCCTTGCTGACCCAGGAGTTGTGACTGGAAGCCCTGTGCTTGAGGATTCAGTTGCCCTTGAACTATGAGTTGAGGACGAGCCCGAATTCGCAGGTTGCCTTGCAAGTCTTTGCTAGCAGCATTGTAGCTGGTATCTAGGATAGTTGTAACGCGGTTAGTGGGGAGCGATCGCAGTAGCCGCCATAAGGTTTCTTCCAACAAATCGTTTGCCGCTGGTGTCTCAGCAGATGTCACTACACCATCTACAGGAACCAGGCTGTTGAACACACCTACTTTTGATGTTTCTAACTGGACGCGGCGACCGTAGCCGCTAAAGTGGAAGACCACAACATCACCAGGTCGAGCCTGTTCAATTAAATGCCCTAAGAAAGCCGTTTCGATTTGCTGCCGAGAAGCCTGCTGCTCAGTCAGAGTGAGAATGTCCAGCGGTTTGAAGCCAAATCGGTGAATCAGTAGTTCTCGTTGCAGCTCTACATCTGTCAAACAGCCAGTCAGAGCTTGGGTTTGAGGATACTGATTGATACCTATTAACAAAGCTAATTTGCGCGGACTAGGTTGTGCGAGAGCCTGGTAGTAGCGATCGCCTAGTCGTAGCCACCCAGCCTCACTCATCCCTAGCGCCGACAGTGTCCAGCCAGCCCGTTGCAAAAAATCCCGCCGCTTCATCTTCAGCTATCAGCTATTAGCCATCAGCTATCAGCCTACCAGGAATTTAACAGACGTTTTTTAGAAGTCCAGAGCATCAAGGGAACAATTTTTCTTGTCCCCTTTACCCCTAATCCCCATTGCGTGGGGACCCGAGTTCCCCTTGTCCTCTTCTGGTCAAGAATGGGTCTTGACCTTATTACTTTGAGCCTCCACTAAGGTCCTAGCTACTTCTGGGCGACTAAATTGCTCAGGAGGCATCTCTCCCCTAGCAAGCATCTGGCGAACTTTAGTCCCTGATAAGAAGATGTGATCTTCTTGAGGGTGAGGACAAGTTTTAGCAGAGCCCATAGCTGCACATCTTTGGCAGTAAAAACTGTGCTCGAACTTCATAATATCAATTGATAATTCGGCTTTACCAAATTCTTTGAAAATTTGTTGGGCATCGTAGGTACCATAGTAACTACCAACACCAGCATGATCGCGTCCAACAATAAAGTGAGAACAGCCGTAGTTTTGCCGGGCAATGGCATGCATCACAGCTTCACGTGGTCCCGCATAGCGCATAGCAGCCGGGAACACGCCAAAAAAAACGCGATCTCGTGGGTAGTAGTTTTCGATCACCAGCTCATAACACTGGACACGGACGGCAGCAGGAATATCATCACCTTTAGTTGTACCTACTAGGGGATTGATGAACAGCCCGTCCACAGTTTCGAGCGCCACTTTCGTGATATATTCGTGCGCTCGATGAATCGGATTGCGAGTTTGGAAAGCAACAACCGTAGTCCATTGACGACGGGCAAACTCGGTTCTCGTGTCCACGGGAGTGAAGCGGTACTCTAAAAAGTCTGTGTGAGGAATATCATTGACAAGTTTAATCTCACCGCCAAGATACACCTCTCCTCTTTCCCACATGGCTTTTACACCTGGGTGAGCATGTTCTGTGGTGCGGTAAACCTTTGCTGCTTCTTGATTTTGGTCGGGCTGAAATTTACTGGTGACAGTCATCACTGCCAAGATTTCGCCATTGGGATGGTGAAGTGCAACTTCTGTATCGATACTGTACTTGTCATCAAAAGCTGGCACTTGTAAGGTTACAGGCACAGTCCAAGCAAGACCATTGCTGAGGTGCATGCTATTGACAATGCTGTAGTAATCTTCTTCCTCAACGAAGCCAGTTAAGGGGCTGTAAATGCCAGTAGCAATACATTCAAGATCAGCCAAGTTACGTAAAGACAAGGAGATACGCGGTAGAGATTGTGCTTTTTCTAACAGTGTTTGTCGCTCACTACCATATAACTTGCAATCGACCAGTTGTCCCCCATGAGGCTGGATCAAAGTTTCGTGCATAATTTTTCCACTGAAATGCTAAATTACTGTACAACGCAGCTAGCTAATCATAGATCCGACCTGGGACATCATTCCAATCTCTCAAGCCCCAGGTACAGTCCGTGGGGTACTAATTGCGAATTGTTATCGACTGTTTCCCAATAGCTTGACGATCTCCCTCACCAAAATGT
>JAFAVL010000560.1 GCA_019242465.1 Chroococcidiopsidaceae cyanobacterium CP_BM_RX_35
AAACTATACTGGCATACTGGTAACCATGACAGTAAGGCAAAAGCAATCTGCTCAAACTCATGTGTAGCAAAAACCCTGCAAATCCCAGGTAGGATGTGTCTCCGCTAAGGAGTTTTTATGAATTCCTCTGTCAATCCGTCTTCCGAATTATCTAATTTCACCTCTGACCAAGCTCAGAGTGACGAACTGGCTGGCTCTAATCGGTTGCAACCGATTCCACCTCCCAGTGAACCACTACAGTATCGGGCTATTGGCTTAGTTCGCGGTTGCTACAAAGCGAGCGCTGAACAGTTCACTCAAGGCACACTCACAGCATCTGATGGGACAGAAATCAACGCTGTCCTTCTGGGTCGAATTATGAGTTTGGTCAAGAATCATCTAGATCTAGAACAAGAGCATCTGTGGGTAGTCTATCCACGTAGCGGACAGCAAGACGGCAGCTTACACCTCCAAATCGTCGGGGTTTGGGAGCCAGAGAAACTGAATCAACAACTAGCAGCTACAACAACGCCAACAGAAGAGGCGACTGAGAGCGAAAAAGAAACAGAAGATGGTTATTTTTCTGTGCGTGGTGAGGTCATCTATCAGTCTGCCGCTGAGGCACACTTCGTGGTCAAAATTAAGCAGGCTCCTCGTAAAGAATCTGAGTCACCCAAATATTTCAAATTGAAACTCCAGGGCGATCTCGCGATTAAAGCTGTTGGCAAATTTTGGGATCTGCAAGTGAAACGGCAAGCTGACACCTTAGTGCTACAGGCAGGCACGCCGATTGCAGTTCTACCATCCAAGCCAAAGCTAAAGAAAAACAAGCCACGCCCAGCCGGACATACTGCTCCTAAACGGAACTTAGACACTCCACGTCCAGTACGTCAAACAGGTGATGCCATGTCAGTAAAACGACCCATACCAAAGCCAGCTTTGAGTAGCCCCCCTCCGCCTAAACCGATTAAGCGCCAGAAACCACCCCAGTAAGAAAGCTACTCCAGTGTCATCTGCGCCCCCCAGCGATCCTGGGCAAGAAAAGACCGATCCATTGGAATTGGGGCAACTGGCTCAGTGAGCGTAAAGGTTCCTGCTTCAATCCACTGTTTCAATTCCAGGGCTACTTGTCGGGATAAGAACAAACTAGCAAGGGAGGCAACTCGTACTGATTTGCCGTCAATCACAATTCGTCCAGATTTCAGTTGCGCGTAGCTCACCAGTCCAAAAGTCGGACGGACGCGACGGGGGATAGAAAAATCCATCACTGGTGCGACTAAGTCTTGATCTTGTACCGCACATCTGGTGATGACTTCCTCATTTAATACTGGCATGGCTATACCTACGCCTAACATTAAGGAAGGACCGTAGCTTTTAAAGTAACAGCCGCGCACCCAGCGAGGGTTCATCTGTTTAGCGTCGCCTATGAGAGCCAATGTAGCAGCTGGACCTAGTGGTGTGCGATTGGGGAGGCGCTTTTGTAACGGAAAGTGTTGGGTGCCTTCCCAGGCTACATAACCAATACCTCCGCCTAAGAAAATTCGGCTGCCAACACCGAGCAGTTGTAAGTCTGGATCGTTGAGCAGAGGAGAAATAGCACCAGGATTGGAGTAAACAGCGTTTCCGAGGCGGGGTTGCAGAGGACCTAAATAGGTGAAGAGCGGGCGATCGCCACCATTAACTCCTACAATAAAATTTTGATACAGATTACGAGGATTGAATAAATAAAACTGGTTAATTGTTTCCTGAGTGATAGTGGTTTCAAATGCGGCTCTGGGGTAGCAGTCTGTAACCTGTCCAATAGCTCTCAACTGTACGGGTTTGCCAGCAATTAAGTCTTCTATGACATGACCGCCACCTCGTTCTCGAGCTTCCTCTCCATCTAGAGATTCAACTGCTCCTGTTGCCCCCAAGTAAAGATCCACAGCTCCGAACCCTGCATAGGCAGGAATGCCATCTAGCCAGCACCGACGAATTTTAATTGGGGGGTCGGTTTGTCCTAGATTGATAATTGCGCCGGAGGACTCCATTGGTTCAAAGGTGCCAGTGGTAATCACATCAACTTCATTGGCAACCTGGGTAACACCTGTTGTTACCACCCGTGCTTTCAATTCTTCCACTGTCCATACTACGGCACAGCGACGACTAATTTTGTCATTAATTTCGGCAATGG
>JAFAVL010000770.1 GCA_019242465.1 Chroococcidiopsidaceae cyanobacterium CP_BM_RX_35
CACTGTTGGCAATATCATCTGTTAAGAGAGATTTAACTTTGTCACCGCTGTAGATGGCAGTACCGTTTGTGAGTGTATCGATGACCAATAAAGCCTGATTTGCTTGAGCTGCTGGTGTGGGAAACCATTTTTCAAATAGTGCTTTGGTAAAGCTCTCTATAGTTTCGCCATAGTCAAGGCGACGAATGGTCACAAATCTGAGTTCGTTGCCAGTTGCCTCGGCTAAGTTGTCTAGCTTTTTGCCCAGTGTACCCTCATTAGATCGGCTTAAAATCTCGGCTTGGTCGATAACCCAAGTATGATCGCCTGGATTTAAGCTTGGCATCTGATAGACTCCAGTAGCATCAGCTGTCGGCACCGCTAAGCTAAGAATTGTTAAAATCATGAGTGTCAGCGGCAAAATCAATCGCTGGATGTACTTTTTCCAATTCCACATTTGTCTGAGGACCTGTTTCATTGAACTAACTCAATTAACGACCTTTTCTAAAGTTATCAGCTTTCAGCTTTCAGCCAGAAAGAACAGCCTTGTCGGTACATAGAGCAAATGTTGCTGACCGCTCTGAAGCTTTTATCCAAAAATATGACATAAAGCGTGAACTAAAATCACCCTCCGACCCATAACCCCTTTAGAGAGAGCTGGGCATAATAAGGAAGTTCGGAAAATCTTTCCAAGTTTTTCAGCTAGGAGTTCCCCGACAATCAAAAAATGGATTATCGAGGCTAGACCCGTATTCTGTGTTCAGATGTGGAGTGGCGGTTATGATTTTTGTTTTGACAAACGATGACGGGATCGACGCGCCTGGTATTCAGGCTCTTTGGAAAGCTATGAATGGTAAGGGCTTGATTGTTGCTCCCAGAGATCATTTATCCGGCTGCGGTCATCAAGTCACCACAACTCGACCAATTCACGTCCAACGACGCTCGTCTGTTGAGTACGCTGTGGCTGGCACTCCAGCCGATTGTGTCCGGCTGGCAATTTCGCATTTGTGTCCAGATGTTCAATTGGTGCTATCTGGGATCAATGCTGGAGGCAACCTAGGAGTTGATGCTTATATCTCAGGCACTGTTGCTGCTGTGCGCGAGGCAGCAATGCACCGGATCGCGGGAATTGCCGTTTCCCACTATCGCCGTGGCAAGCGTAATGTTGACGCAGTCAACGCAGCTCCTGGAGGTTCCCTCCAGGAGAACGTTGACTGGGATGTTGCTGCTCACTGGACATCCAGTGTGCTGGCTGACCTACTCAACCGCTCAATAGCACCAGGAACTTTCTGGAATGTGAATCTACCTCATCTAGAGCCAGGAGATCCTGACCCTAAAATCGTATTCTGTGAGCCTAGTACTAACTCCTTGCCACTTAACTACCGTCTTGATGGAGAAGACTTCTACTACATAGGAGAATATGCCAAGCGCGATCGCTCCCCTGGCACTGATGTTGATGTCTGCTTCTCCGGTCACATTGCCGTGACTCAGCTGAGACTTTAAAAGAGATACTGTGCAGCCAAATAATTAGCGTTGCCCTGTCTTGGATATGCTATATTATATGCGCCTAGTCCGTAACTTTCGACTACTGCTCGTATTTTTACTGAGCATAATTTTTACCTAGATTTCGCTTTCTTCACAAAATCTTCATATTTACTAGCCTTTTGATGAAGCTTGCGTAAAGTATAGCCATTTGACCTGCCATTTTAGCTGAGAGTAAGTATATATTTTGGGTATGTTTACGTAAGTTTACGGTTCCTTTACTGTTGACCAGTTGTAACGATGTCCCAAGCAACGATCTTCCAAGCACTTTTACCCACCGTTGTGAAAGAAGTTGTAGTGGTTACCTCCCTGGAGCCGCACGCACCTCATCCTTCGACTTACTCAGTGTTTAAGCGATTCTTGGACATTGTGGGCAGTTTGGTAGGGTTAATGATTCTGGCACTCGTATTTGTGCCAATTGCGATCGCAATCAAGCTGGATAGCACCGGACCAATTTTTTACAGCCAAGAGCGATATGGACTCCAAGGACAGATTTTCCGTATCCGCAAGTTCCGCTCAATGGTTGAAAACGCTGATGAGTTGAAGTCTAAGGTGGCAAACGAAGTGTCAGGGCTGCTGTTTAAAAATCGTAAGGACCCACGGGTGACACGTGTGGGTCGCTTTTTAAGAAGCACCAGCCTGGATGAACTACCTCAGTTTTGGAACGTCCTGATGGGCGAAATGAGCCTAGTGGGGACGCGTCCGCCGACTGCTGATGAAGTAGCTCAATACAACGAGCGGCATTGGCAAAGGTTGAATGTTAAACCGGGTATGACTGGTGAATGGCAAGTCAATGGTCGCTCTAGCGTGAAGGATTTTGAAGAGGTGGTTAACCTTGACCTGCGCTACCAAAACAACTGGTACCCGTTGTATGATCTGGTTGTGATTGCCAAAACGGTTTATGTGCTTTTAGCTAAAGTTGGAGCTTTCTAACAAAGAAAGCTGTGGCATCTTCCCGAAACTTACCTAGCTATGTCGGTGTTGGTGCCACTGCCAAGCATGTTTAATGATTTCCGATAGCGCTGAGTACTGGGGTTGCCAGCCTAGAATATCCCTAGCTTTGTCGCTACTACCCACAAGGATTGGCGGATCGCCAGGGCGACGAGCAGTCTCAATCACTTTAATTTCCTGCCCAGTTACTTCCTCGGTTGTCTGAATAACCTGCCTGACTGAGAAGCCATTGCCGTTACCTAGGTTAAATGTTGCGGTATCGCCCCCTTGTAACAAGTATTCCAAACCCAGTACATGGGCACTTGCTAGGTCTGTAACATGAATGTAGTCGCGAATACAGGTTCCGTCTGGTGTTGAGTAATCAGTGCCGAAAATTGAGACAGATTCGCGCTTACCCAAGGCTGTCATAAGTACCAACGGGATTAGATGTGTTTCAGGGTCATGATCCTCTCCTAGTAAGCCATGAGGGTCAGCACCAGCAGCGTTGAAGTAGCGAAAGACCACTGACTTCAAAGCGTAAGCGACATCAAAATCCTTCAGAATTCGCTCTACCATTAGTTTAGTGGTTCCGTAGGGATTGATGGGATTTTGAGGATGCTCTTCAGGAATTGGCACCTCTTGCGGCACTCCATACGTAGCGCAAGTGGAAGAAAAGACAAATTGCTTAACCGATGCTGCAAGCATTGCTTCTAGCAGGGTCAATGTGCCCACAACGTTATTACGATAGTATTTATCAGGGTCTGTAACCGACTCCCCGACATATGCATAAGCAGAAAAGTGCATGACTGCCGCAATCTTGTGGGTGGCAAACAACTGGTTGAGTAATCCTCGGTCGTTGGTGTCGCCGACAATGAGTTCTACCTGTAAAACCTTTTCCACCAAGTCTCGATGCCCATATACCAGGTTGTCGAGAACAACGACCTCATAACCAGCACGTTTCAGTGCCAAAACAGTATGGGAGCCAATATACCCTGCTCCCCCTGTAACCAGAATGCTTTGTTTAACAGGCGACATAATTTACACCTTATGACTTCAGCCTGTTTATACAACTTCTAAGAGGTTACGACAAGTCAGGTGCCTCCCCCACACACCACATTATGTGTAATTTTTAGGATAGAGAAGACAACCGCTCTAACCATCTTCTGATTGAATCTATTACATGGCGACATCTCGACTTTCTAAACTGGGTGACTATCTGCGTCCTCACTGGCGGCAAGTCACAATCGGCATTTTAGCGCTGTTGATAGTGAATGGATTGAGTGTCTGCATTCCTTTGCTGATCCGCGATATTATTGACAAACTGCA
>JAFAVL010000069.1 GCA_019242465.1 Chroococcidiopsidaceae cyanobacterium CP_BM_RX_35
TCACTACTCCATAGTCGAGGATAACCAACTTAATGCTTTTTCGACAACAGGTGGTTTTGTTTATGTCAACTCAGGGCTAGTGAAAGCTGTGGATAATGAGTCTGAGTTAGCTGGTGTCTTAGCCCACGAAACTGGTCACATCTGCAACAATGATTTAGTTCACAAGATGCGCAAAGCTGCCCTTGAACAAGGAATAGCAACTGCTGCTGGTGTGAGTCAGAATACACTGGTGAATCTGGCTACTCAAGTGGCAGTCAATCTGCCCAACAGTCGCCAGGTTGAATTCAACGCGGATGCTAAAGGACAGAAATACTTAGTACGGGCAGGATATAGCCCTTACGGAATGGTAAACTTTTTGAAAAAATTGCTGAACCAGTCCTCTCCACCAATCTTTTTAAGCGACCATCCAGGTACGAAGGAAAGGATTGCTGTGTTAGAGAAAAAAATTGCTTCTAACGCTTCCAGCCAGTAAATATTTTGTCCAAGTTAGGCAACCATTTAGAGATTTGGCTTATAGTGGTACAAATTAGCATTTTGTTACTGGTTTGTACCATGTTAATTCATCTGAGAGATTAGCAGATATGTTTTCACCTAAGTCGATTGCCAAGAGAACTTACAACATTTTACTGCTTGTTTTAGTATTTATATCTACAGTTATATTAATTTTAAACTTTATGGCTCCCAGGGTTTATATCCTGGGCTTTCACACTGTTATTAATCCTAATAAGTTTGAAGATCGCGCCTTTCTAACTTCAGCATTTAAAGATATGAATTATTTCAGCTCTGACATGGAAGTTTTGTTAAACTATTTAGTGAAACATAACTTCTGGTTTCTCTCAGCTCAAGAGCTATATGATTATTTTATTATCCATGCCAAAAAGATACCACAAAATCATCTAGGGCAGAAACCTCTCATGCTCTCTTTTGATGATGGTTATAAGAATATTTATACAAACTTACTGCCAATTTTAGAGACACTAGAACATAAATATGGTCGTAAAGCAAAAATTGTTGTATTTGCTAACCCAGGCACTCTTGCAGATTATGAGAGCAACTCTTCATTTCACATGACTTGTAGAGATTTAAGAGAAGGGTTAGAGAAAGGTTTCTATGACGTTCAATCTCACGGACTTAATCATAAAAATCTAACTAAAATTAACGTATATGATTTGGTTAATGAGGTAGGAAAAGCTCAATTAGAATTAAAAGATTGCACTACAGACTTAGATCCAAATAATTTAGTAGCTGCCCATATTGCTTATCCCTATGGTGCAACTAACAAGCAAGTTCAAGAGTATGTGTCTAAATATTACTTGTCAGGCTATTTATACGATAGCCAAGTTGTGAAGATTGGTTGGCTGAGAAATCAGTATCAAATTCCTCGTTTAACTGTTAATTGGCAGAAGTCACCAAAGAAACTGATCCAAATGATTGAAAGGTCCTCTAAACTGGAGAAAACCAATGATTAGGATTATATTTATTGCTGTACAGTTAGGAATTATTGTGGGAAAATAATGGAATTCCTGAAACAGGCTGGCATGGCTCTATTGGGGGGTTAGATTATTGGCGTTGCGTTTGCTGGGATAAAGCTCCCCGCTCCAGTTCCTCCGCTTTTGGGGTTAATTGGGGCGGCAGGTGTGTTATTTGGTGGTTATTGTTACAAGTTAATTGTCAGATTGCTGTTTCGACAATGATTACTCCTACAAGGAACACAGCGCCTAGAGGAGCTCGGATGGCGATCGCTCACGGCTCGGTAGCGAGCAGCCTGCGCAACATCGTTTTGCGGTTAGGGTCGCGAGTGTGTCACATTAGAGATGAGATGAAAATCAGCTAGACGGAAGTGTTCATGGTCTTTAATCCTGACTTTCTTAGTGAAAATGCCCAAGAAGCTGAGGCTAACCCGCTCCTAACCTATCTCCAGCACCAATCGCCAGAAGTTTTAGCCCGTGTTGCCAAGTCTGCCAGCCCAGAAATTAAGCAAATTATTTCTCAGAACGTCCAAGGGCTGGTCGGAATGTTGCCATCAGAGAATTTCAACATCCAGGTAACTACTGACCGGGACAACCTAGCAGGTCTTCTAGCTTCTGCAATGATGACGGGCTATTTCCTGCGCCAGATGGAACAGCGAATGCAGCTAGATGAGAGTTTGACAGGTTCAGCAGCGCTCACTCAAGACAATGAGGAGTGATCCTCTGCTGCTTTTTCAGGCTAACCCATGTCATTAGTAGGAAAAGCGCCTGGCTTCACCGTCAAGGTCAAATTGAGACCTTGACGATTCACTTCTATGTGTAAGACAGAACCGATTGCACTAGATTCTACCTGGTCTTGTACCTCGGCAGACTTTTTGACTGGCATCCCGTTAATCTTTTGCAGAATGTCACCTTTCTTTAACCCTGCCCGATCTGAGGGTGATTTTTCTACAACCTGTAAGATCAAGACGCCAGTTTCCTGCTTCAGATGGAGGTTGGGCTCCTCCTGATTGAGTTCATCTTTGGCAGTGGCTGTTAGGTCTACCATTTGAATCCCCAAGAAGGGATGCTCAACATGTCCTTTGGCGAATAGCTGATTAGCAACGTGCATAGCAGTTTCAATTGGAATCGCAAAAGCAAGTCCCTGAGCATTAATCTGAGTAGCGGTGTTAATACCTACTACCTCACCTTGGGCGTTTAGAAGTGGTCCGCCCGAGTTACCAGGATTAATAGCCGCATTAGTCTGGATGAAACTCACCCGCTGATCGGGATCACCCACCTCAGCGCTAGAGCGCTCGGTCGCACTGATAATTCCAGCTGTAACCGTATTATCTAAACCGAGAGGATTGCCAATCGCGATCGCCCACTCTCCTGGCACCAATTTTTTTGAGCTGCCCAGCTTCACCGTTGGCAAACCCATAGCGGGAATTTTGACGACTGCGACATCAGTCACCTGATCGGTTCCCAACACCTTGGCTTCAAAGCTCCGACCATCACTAAGGAGTACTCGAACTGTATCTGCAGCAGCCACCACATGAGCGTTGGTCAGTAAACGTCCATCTGGACTCAAAATAAACCCAGAACCAGTGCCGCGCTCTCTACGTTCTTCTGGAATGGGGCGCTCGGAGCCGAAAAAGGGGCGAAACAAGGGGTTGTTAAAAGCTTCTGGAATGTGGCTCTCTACCTTACGCATGGCATCAATGCGTACTACCGCCGGACCCACTTTTTTCACCGCTAAGGCAATAAAATTGAGATCGCTGCGCTCGGTTGTTCTACCTCTGCTGGTAATGTCTCTAGAAGTATAATTCCGCTCAGGCGCTGGTGTTAGCGCCATTGGCACCGCTGTTATGCGTGTCATTGAGTGCTTCTGTGGCGGGAAATAGCGACTGCTGAACCAGCCTGCACCACCGCCAATAGCCAGTAGGGTGAGAGAAAAAGCCAACTGCTTCAACG
>JAFAVL010000218.1 GCA_019242465.1 Chroococcidiopsidaceae cyanobacterium CP_BM_RX_35
AGGCTGCCAACTTAGAGTTTGCTGCCACAGATCAATCATCTCTGGCAGCAGATGGTCATCAGGCATAATTCGTTGACGCTACGGACTGTGAAACGGCATTTGGGGCAACGGGGCGCAATTTGCCGCGATCGAGAGTCCAACAACGATCGGCGATCGCCAATAGATCGCCAGCGTCATGCGTAACTACCAACAATGTCTGTTCTTGTTTGAGTTTTGCCAGTAAGTTCACCAGTTGCCTCCGCATTGACCAGTCTAATCCTGCTGTTGGCTCGTCTAGCAACAGCAAATGGGGTTGACGGATCAACTGCACTGCCAAAGCCAAACGGCGCTGCTGCCCTCCACTTAAAGCTTGAGGTGGCGTATGCAGTGGTAGATGATCTAGCGCTACCTCAAGCAAAGCTTGCTTGACGCGCTCAGATCCCAATTCTGGATGTCCTAATCGCAATTCTTCCAGGATTGTGCCACCGCAGAAATGCCGCTCTGGAAACTGAAACACTAGTCCACCCCACTGTTGCAATTGCTCTGGAATGAGTTCCTCCTCGCGCCAGCAGATTTTGCCAGATGTTGCTTCGACTAGCCCAGATAAAATTTCTAGTAACGTAGTTTTGCCAGAGCCACTCGACCCAATTACAAGTCCTAGCTGCTGCGGTGCTAATTCTAGGTTGATAGATTTTAAGATGGCTGTTGGGCTAGCTGCGGGGTGATAAGTTAGGTTCTTAATATAGAGCATTCGTTAACACTACCAAAGTAAAGTAAACTAGCGGCGCTTTGACCAATAGACAGCAGCAGCGCTAGAATCAGTCTGCCCTCATTCTGGCATTCTTGAGCTAACCATTTGTTACCCACTGTTGCCATACCCTCAAATCAGAACATCCCTACAGGTCCCCCATGAAAGATCAGTTTCCGGCTTTTAGACCGCTACTTGGTGCAATGACCGCCTTTTCGACTGTACTCACACTCAGCCTTGGGGCTAGCCCAACTTTCGCAAAAGATCCGTTTCGTGCTACCAATCAGCACCAAATTGGTGATAAGACTGAAGCTGCTTTCGAGGCTTTCTTTAGGGATGGCAACTATAGACTGGGGCAGAGCTACCTCAAACAAGCGGAATTGAGTGAGCCAAATGAACCTTTAGTTTATGCTATGGAAGCGTCCTTTGCCTACACAGACAAGGACACGGCCTCGCTAAGTTCTTACAGTAGGAAAACTTTGGCATCTGCTCAACGACTGCTTGCTACTGACCCTTTGCGTGGCAATCTCTACATTGCCGTGAGTCATTTCTTACAGGGTGCTACGCTTCTAGCTAATCAGGGAACTGTGAGTGGAGCCCCCGGAGCCTTATCTGAGCTGCAGCAAGTTTACAATTATCTAGACAAGGCAGAGGCAGTTTCTGCCACCGACGCGGAACTGAATTTAATCCGGGGCTATATGGACTTAATGATCTCGGTCAATGTCCCTTTTTCTAGCTCAGATCAGGCGATAGAGCGGTTAGCAAAGTACGCTGGACCCAGGTATTTAGCCGATCGCGGTTTAGCTCTTGGTCAGCGAGATTTAGGTCAGTTTGACGCAGCGCTGGCATCTGTAAATCGAGCCCTGCAAGCTGCATCTAATAACCCAGAGCTGTACTATCTCAAAGCTCAAATCCTAGCTAAACAGGGTCAGAGTCAAAATAATCCTACCTTGTTTCGGGAGGCGCTCAAGAATTTTGACATAGCAACGCAAAAGAAAGACCAACTCCCAGCTAGTCTGGTTTCACAAATTGAGCGGGAGCGTCGCAGAGTTGCGGAGCGGTTGAATGCTCCGAATAATGCGAGTTGAGGTGGGGTGATGGGATGCAGGTAGAGTTTCGTGAGTTTAATCCTTTTGATCTGTGGCTGTGGCTGGAGTTCAGCACGGTTCCTTCTGATTTGGAGAAGCGGTACGTTGAGGAGGTATTTAACTCTTGGTTTTACCTGGGCAAGCTAGGGGGATTTAATGCTGAAAATATCCAAGTTCAGGAAATCGGACTCGATCTCAGTTACATGAACTACGATCAGCACGCAGCTGACAGCAGCTTGATGGCTCTAATGCATAATATGGGTGAATTTGAGTACGAGGGGACGTGGGCGCGTTGCTGGTTTGACTTGGGAACAAGTGATGCGCTTGCCCTAGATGTTTTAATTAATGCCCTCCAACAACTGAGTCAGGAATACGTCAACATTGAACGCCTAATTATTGGTGGCGAGAATGAAGACTGGTCAGTTGAAGATAGCGAGAGCCGCCCTAGTTTTACTTATGATGAGAATTAAAAATGCACAAACCAGGGGAAATTCGAGTCTTAGCTTTGGGACTCGTTCGGAACGGCGATCGCACTTTTATCTCCCAAGGCTTCGATCCGGCGAAGCAACAAACTTTCTATCGAGCTATGGGCGGTGGCATTGACTTTGGTGAAGCTAGCCGCGACGCCTTACAAAGAGAATTTCAAGAAGAAATCCAGGCAGAATTAAAAAATATTCAGTATCTGGGCTGTCTCGAAAACTTGTTCATATTTAACGGTAATCCTGGTCATGAAATCATTCAACTTTACCAATGCGATTTTGTTGACCCAAAATTTTATCAGCTAGAACAATTAGTTTTTGCTGAAGGAAAGCGGCAGAAAACAGCACTGTGGATAGAAATCAACCGCTTCAAATCTGGGGAACTCAAGTTGGTCCCAGATAATTTTTTAGATTACCTCTAAACAGCTATGACTACACCCACCGAAATTAAGGGCAGGTCTCGACCTATTCACTGTTGAATTTTCAAGCTCCTACTACCTTCTTCCGCACGAGCATCCAGCCCAAGCCCAAAGACGCCAGGGCAACACCTGCCGTGTCTTGGGGTTCTGGTACTGATGTGCCCGTTAAGGAAAAGGCAGCATTAAAAGTTGGTGCAGGGTTTCCTCCAACGATATCTGTGCCAATCCTTAGCCAGTCTGGTGCCAGGGAGGGATCGTTCCGAATCCAGCTTTGCAAGTCTGGGGTAAAGGGAGTCCCTGGGGCAACAATCGGTCTGTTTGCAGAGAGCCAGAGAAACTCGCCGCCTCCGCTCACTCCGACTTGGGGCACGAAGAAGTAGTGATCAGCAGGCAATGAAAAGGGCTGATTGAATGTCGCGGTAAACTGAACTTTCTCCCCTGTTACAGGTCCTTCACCACCTGTGGTTTGATTCGGGAGCGGATTAATTCCGTTCAACACTGAGTTGGCTACAGTGAAGCTGGGATTAATGACGGAGGTGCTAAATGTCAGCTCTCCTGCGGTCGAGTCGCGCGAATCAAGGGCGACATCAGAAGGCGAATTGACCCGTGTTGGTACACGTCCGTCAGGAGGATTGTTCGAGTCATTGGGAAACACGCGATAAATTTCGCCTACGACTTGATTGACATCGGAAATTGTCGCGCCATTCGTTAACAAACCAGTAAAAGTGGCTTGTTCAACATTTGTTGGCGAATTTAGGATAAAGTCATCACCAGTTTCGATCTCCACTTTGCCAGAGCTGGAGGGACGAGAACCCGTAGCGATTCTGCCATCAGGGAAATCATTATTGAAAATGGTAGCAGCTTGAGCAGATTGGGCATGTATGGCGACGAAGCTCAGGACGGTAAAAGCGGTGATAATTGATAGTTTTTGTGCAAACTTCATTTCTTTTCCCTTATACTACTTAGCTCTGTGTCAAGCGAACTCAGGTACGTGAAGTTAACCTCGTCTGGAGAGAACTCAGCAAATGCATAGTCCGCGAACCAGAAGTAACATTCTTAGCTTCGTGACTTTTTATGAGTTCTGCATGAGAAATCCATGAAAAAAATTTCATGTTTTGAGCCTCTAAG
>JAFAVL010000287.1 GCA_019242465.1 Chroococcidiopsidaceae cyanobacterium CP_BM_RX_35
TTGATACGTTGTACCGCAACGACTATGCCGATGAAGAGTTAGCTCAGATCTCTAGCACACAAGGGCGAATTCTACTGACACGCGATCGCGGGGTGCTGATGCGTAGCGTGGTTACCCACGGCTACTATGTCCGGGCAACTCATCCGCAACAACAGGTGGTGGAGGTGCTGCGACGCTTTGATTTGTTTGGAGCCGTGGTACCTTTTCAACGCTGTTTGCGATGCAATGGTTTGTTGAAACCAGTCTCTAAGGAAAGTATCATTGACCAGCTGCCACCGCAAACGCAGGAATACATGGATGAATTTCATCGCTGTATTGAGTGCGGTCAGATTTACTGGAAAGGGTCGCACTACGCAAGAATGCAACAGTTTGTCGAGCAGGTGCTTGACTCTAAACCAGTAGGTTGAATGTGTTGCAAGGCTTTTCCCGAAATCAGGTAGATCAACAGCAACGCTTGTAGGAGTTACGGCACTAATGCCATCACGGCAGCAGGAGAACCAGAGCCACCCCACAGGTGCAGGATGCCAATCACCAAGGTAGTGCCTGTTGGTGGCAGTTGTTCCAAATTCGTCAGATTCTCTAGCACCAGGCGGGGTTGTGCCAACACTAAGCGATTGATCGCAAAGGTTGTATCCTGGCCGGAATCTACGCCGTGGGTGTCAATTCCCACCCCAGCAATTTGACGTTCGTTGAGCAAAAATCGGGTGGCTTCAATGCCAAAGCCAGGAAAATGCAATTTCCCTGTAGCATCGGGGTTGAAAAATGCCTTTTTGTCCGGCCACTTTGACTGCCAGCCCGTGTAAAGCAGGACGGCATTACCAGCTGGAATCGATCCATGTTTTTGCTCCCACATCAAAATATCTGTATGAGTGAGGGCGTAATCGGGATTGTCAGCCGCTAGCAAACGGATATCAATTACTACCGCCGATACAATCATGGACTCGGCGGGATATTGGTGAATTTGTCTACCGTTCGGGTAAAAGCTGTTGGGAGCATTGATGTGGGTGGCACTGTGTTCCCCCATCGAGAACCGCCGCAGGTAATAGCCATTTTTTTCCAGGGACGCTACGGTGGCAAATTCCACAGAAGGGTCTCCCGGCCACTGTGGGATATTGGGAGCGATCGCATGACTCAGGTGGAGCACTCGCTTGAAGGTAATTGTCCTCTCAAGGCCACACGAATTAGCAGGTGAATCGGATGGCATGGGTCGATTCATTGGATGGTATTGGTCTAGAGCATCAGTCCCAGTATCTAAAATCTAGCGTGTTACCTATCGCATCGACGGCGTGATCCAGATATTTCCACTCTCCTTGATTTTGATGTCGGTTTCGTCCACCCACTAAGAGTCTTTCGCTGGGTTCAAATAGTGATTTATCGGTACCGGGTGCTGGTTCAAGCTGCAACAGCGCCACCGTTGTTAGACTTGGGATAGGCAGTCGTCACAATCAGTCGAGTCAATCAAGCTGATACGGTTTATTTAGAATCATGAGTGACTCCAAAGTCAAAAATGATTGGGAAAACAAGGGATTTAGTTGTGGAATCTGGACAGATCCTCCCGGACAGATTTGGTCAAATTTTGTCCATGATGAAGATGAACTCGTCATGCGTAAAAGTTGGAGAAATTGAATTATCTTTCTCGGGTCAAACTTTTCGCCCGGGTTTGGGCGAAGAAATTCTGATCCCCGCAGGAGTTCGCATACGGTCAAAAATGTAGGTCAGTCAACCAGTCGGTGGTATTACGGCTATAAGAAATCTGGTTGAACATCTATACTGGAGACTCTATTGTTTGTTAGATAATAATTCAGACTTCTGAGCAAACGTGAATGCTAACAATAAGGAATTACCTTCTTTGTTCTAGATAAATTTGACATACATTGTGTACTTCATGAACTTTCAATTGTCGGCGCAACCTCTGTGCCGCTGCTTACTGAAGTGGCTAGATTGGCTCTCCAAAAAGAAGCTGAAAGCTATTCCTACATACCAAAAACAGGGCAGGTGGGAACGGGAGATCGCGTTGTCAGACAACAGTACAGTTCTTTTGCAGCGTTTCCCGAATCGTCTTTGTATGTCCAACTGGCACAAGCTTTTCAAGCCTTGATGTCGGAGCAATTAGCCTTGGTCTACCCCTATCCCTTTGCCACCCCCCTCAAGTTCAATTCCATGCTGCTGCAAAAATACGAACTGGGGCAACTAGGCATCACAGCGCATCGAGATAGTCTGAGGTCGATTAACTGGGTTTGCATTTTCAACATTGCTGGACGGGGACAATTCTGTTTGTGTGAACAGCGGTGTGGTAGAAATTCGCGAGAAGTTGATAGTTCGCCAGGGAATATCATTTTCCTGAGAGCGCCAGGATTTTTTGGTGTGCAAGAACGCCCTTTTCACTATGTCACCAACATTCAGGTAACCCGGTACAGCTTTGGCTTGAGACAGAGAGCTTTTAGTAGTGCAGGAGTGGAGAGCATTAGACAATCATCGTGAGCTGTAACATCATCTGGGTCAACAGCAGAGAGTACCCAGACGCACGTTCAGAGAAATCTCATCCTTTATTGTTATTAGGTGCAGTTATTTCTGAGCAGGTGGGTTGCCAAGTTGCTCGTTGAGCTGTTGCAGTTCTCGGTTTAACTCGATCTGACGATCGAGCAAAACTTGAAAGTCTTCCCGCGTTGCTAAGTCTGCCTTATTGATAGGCACGAATTGGTTCACCTGATTTAGGCAAGCATTCAACCCAGCTGCAAACTCATTCCGGGTAATGGGGCGATCGCCTCGATACGTACCGTCAGGATAACCAGACAGACAACCCGATGAAGGGGATGTGGCGCTGCTGGGAGCAGTGGATGTCTGAGTTAACGTTTTCCAGGGGTACAAGATATTCGCTGTCAGTGCCAAGGCAGTTACAAAGGCAGTGAGATGCAGTGAGCGGGCAATTGAGGAAGTCTTGGACATTGGTCAAAGTGCGCTCTACCCTTCACCTGCAAGTCTAGCAAGATAAGAGTGGTGATGACGGCCAGCGCCAGCGCTTGACAAACAACTCGCTCAAGTCGTGACTAGCTGCCGCTGCCGCTTCTTGTACCTTGTGAGCAGCGGCAATCGCTGAAGTGGGAGTTTCCACTCAGGTGCGGATTTGCTGGATGAACTTAGCCATAAAATCGATTCCTAGCTTTTCATGTAGCTCTAGTAAAAAAGCTCCCATCAAAACTAAAGTGGCTGACTAGTAGAGCGGACCTTCGCCTGGCTGGACAATGCCCGAGTGCTATGTCGTGATTGTGAGGTCTTGCCGGAAAATCATGAGGGTATGATTTGTGTGGTGATGATTCGGCTAATGCTACGTCGTCTTTGCAACAATCGTCGCACCAGAAATTACAAAACAGCTTAATGTTTTATTTATAAACCGTTTCTAAGTGGTCGAATTTTCAACAAGGTTTGAGGACTAGAACTCTTATCATGTCTCATTTGCAACTATCATTGCAACCCTTCAGATTTACTGTCCTCAACTCGTTTTTACGACAAAACCTCAAAGTGCAGCGGTAAAGTTTTGTTTCAATTAGCATGATTTCAAGATAACAAACTGAGAAGTACATAAGAGCAAGTAAATCCAAGCTTTTAAGTAATTCACTATTGAGGAGCAACAAAGGAGGGAGTATGACTCTTGAACTTTGATAGTGATTGCAAAGACATAAATTCCATTGCACAGCAACCTAGGTTTTCAACCCCGATCTTTTCATTGGTCTTGAGCGCAAAAAAGATAAAAACTCAGAACTTTAAGCTTGTCCGCCTTAATGACCAATATTTTTCTGTTGCTAAAACTAGACCAAGGAGTCAAACCATGTCTGCAAACAAATTTGTTCTGAAGGGTTCTGGTGTTGAGGTGGACTACACCATAGGTGCCAATCCCTCTTTTCCGGCTCTGACCTACAAAGCTGGAGCCTTCATTAAAAGCTTTAAGCCCAACGAAATCCTGACTGAAGACACTGGTCTTGGACAAATGGTGTCTGTCTCGCTGCTCCGCAGCATCGACACGGGCGGGGAGCGTTTTGATTTTTTTCTGCCATTCATTAACGTGGCCCAAGGCCAGACGGCACAATTCCAGACGGTCGGAGTTTACGAAACCTTCAGCGGGCCGGATTCAATCCCGCAGCGACCATCGACTTGGCGCTGTATCGAACTGACTGGGACGGCGCAGAGCGTGTTCGTTCCTCTAGAAGAACACGCCAAAGTCTGAGAGGAGGACTACAATATGACGCATGAATTCGACGACTGGCGCAGAGTTCACGTCCATCGTGATCGCGAGGGTGTAGCTCGCGATTTGGTGTATGCAGACGAGCCCTACATCAGCAGGGCCCGAATGCCGCAACTTGCAGCAAACGAATATTTGGAGAAGTTTGGCTCGATACTCGGCATTACGCACGAGCAGCTCCGTCATCTCGGTCTGTCGCCCGAGAAGGAACCTATTGACGCGCCGGTGGAATATCGCTTTCTCGATGAGAAGGTGCAGTTCGACACTATAACGCTGGTGTTCAGCCAGACCTATCTCGGTCTGCCGATCCGTGAAGCCGGAATTGCGCTCCACATGCGTCGCGAGCCATTGCAGATCATCAGCGCGCAATCCACACTACATCCACATGTGTATCTGACACAGCCTAGTGAACAGGCAATCACCCGGCTGCAGAACCTCGATAGCGTGACGCTGGTGCAGCGACTAGGGCTCAACCAGGAGCATCATGGCTTCCACGTATCGTCGATGCACATTAAGAGTCTACGACTAATCATCTATCGATACGAATCCGGTAAGCGCGCACCGCTACCTGAAGAACCAACCTCCTTACACGATTATAGCGGTTTCGCGCTACCACTGCCGCCAATACCGGAAGAGATCGAGGATGGTCGCCACTACGTCTGTGCAGAAGTCATATTCGTCCTTGGCACTTCACTGATCCCTGACTTGCATTGGATCGCTATCATTGAGGCCGAGAGGCTGGCGGTACTCTTCGTCCGACCACTAATCGATAACGTTGATGCGCTAGTGTTCGAGCATGACCCCATAACCGACAACGGTGGTCCCCTTCCTAGCGCAAGTAATGCCCAGCTCAACTTGGTACGGACAGCCGTACTACTGCCTGGGCTCGCGCCTCCCGCTGGCGGCACCTATACGCTCACGGGCGATCTCGTGCAGTTGCAAGACACGGAGACCCCGGCGGTGGCTCCGCCGAACGAACCAGTTGGCACGGATTTCAATTTTGACGTGCGGACTGATAATTTTGCTGCAGTAAATGCCTACTACCATTGCGACCGATTTTTTCGCCTAGTCGAAGACCTCGGCTTCGATATCCCAACCTATTTCGGAGGCACACTGTTCCCTTCGAGTGTCGATCATCGCGGTTCGATCACCAACCCCGGTGGACTAGAGATCAATGCGCACTGCCTTGGCAACGGTGCATTTGGTATCTTGCGCACCACTTTCATGCTAGCGGATCTCGGCAACACTACGAACCCAATCGGTCTAGCCTGTGACTGGCGGGTAGTGCTTCACGAGCTTGGTGGTCATGGGGTGCTGTACAACCATGTTAACGGACCGAATTTTGGCTTTGCGCACAGCGCTGGCGACAGTTTTGGAGCCGTACTCAGCGATCCAGAAACCCAGGCATCGGATCGGTTCTTGACCTTCCCCTGGGTCGGCGGCGTCATCAATCGCCGTCACGATCGACCGGTTGCAGGCGGCTGGGCTTGGGGTGGCGTGAATGATACCGGCGGCTACAATTCAGAACAGATCCTTTGTACCACCCATTTTCGTATATATCGCGCAATCGGTGGTGATTCCACTGAGGTGCCGATGCGCCATTTCGCCGCCCGGCATCTACCATACATTATCCTACGCGCAATCGGCACCCTGACACCAGCAACCAATCCTTCCAACGCGCTCGGCTTTGCTACCGCAGAGATGAGCGCTGCTATGGGCAACTGGGTGAGTGAGGGCGAACTTGGCGGATACTACTGGAAGGTGATCCGTTGGGCCTACGAGAAGCAGGGCTTGTTTCAGCCATTCGGTGCACCTGTACCGGTGACTACAGTGGGTGCACCACCACCAATCGACGTGTTTATCGATGATGGAAGACAGGGCGAATACCAATACGGTCCAGTCGACCAGTTTCCTTGGCTACAGCGTTTCTGGGAGACGACCGAGATTTGGAACCGACTGGCACCAGATGGACAACCAGAGCACCAAACGCCGCAGGTTGGTCGAACCAACTATGCCTATCTCCATGTCCGTAATCGTGGTACCCAACATGCGAACGGAGTACGCGTGCACGGCTATCACTGCCGTCCCTCAGTCGGTCTAGTGTGGCCTGACGACTGGCAACCGATGATAACCAACTCACAAACTGTGAGTAGTGGTATTCCGCCCGGAGGAAAAGTTCTGGTCGGACCATTCGAGTGGCGACCGCAGTATCGCGGACATGAATGCATGTTCATGAGTGTGAGCGCCACCGGCGACCGTGCCAACAACGACCCACTCTCGGCTATGCCTTGTGCTGCCGGACCGGCACCTTTGTGGCAGATGGTGCCTTGCGATAATAATCTTGGACTTCGCGCCGTAATTCCAGTGCCCGGTGGTGGACACCGCTGGGGATTGGTGCGTGCTTTCCTGAAGCGCCGGTTCTGGGTGAGTAATCCTCTGCCGCGTACGGCCAAGATGGAGGTCCGACCAGTACTACCCAGTTTTTTACTGACTCGCGGCTGGGCGATGGTGTTTGACAATCCCGGTGGGAGTTCGTTCTCACTCGGTCCGCGGGATACGCGGGTAGTCCGACCTCGCTTGATCAGTGGTCAAAGTTTCACCGCCACAGAAATCGTTGCCGCTGGCACAGTGGCGATCATGATTGTTGTGCTGGCGGACGGTCTAGTGGTAGGTGGATTGACCTTTATACTCGATCCTAATCTGCACCATCCGCCCCGCGAGGAGGAAGAGCACGAGGAGGAAGAGCGCGATCACCATGTTCACCATGATTATCACGAGAGACAAGACCATCACCACCACAAGGAACGGGACGGTGGTCGGTCGCGCCGTATCCGGCTGGAGATCGACCTCGACTGATCTTCAATGTCGAGAGAGAGACTCAGTAGATCGACAAATTTAGAACGTGAGTGGGTTCTGTTGTTCTCTATAATGAGAGGATGTAGGATATAAAATCCGGTTGAAAGGCGATCGCCACTTCTGTATTAAGGAAAGCTCCAGTTGCTGTCTGGCTCGGGTGTTAGCCGGAGCACCCCACCAGAACGCCATGTTGATAGCAGTCTTGAGCCCATTCTGATAGTGCAGGCTTTGGTAGTTATCCAGGTAATGCTTGCAGTCATGCCGACCTTTCCAGCGCTGGTTGCTCCGGCACGTTTCACCTGTATATAGGATTAGCTGGGCAGTAGTGTCCAGCACAAATTATAGGCAATTGTCCCCTTTTCCATCAGATGGAAGGCGGAAGAACGAGAAGCTATGCAGGGGTAGGTCAAGAGGGTCTATCGTTTCTGGATCGGTGGTAGGGCTAGCCAAATTAAATAGCGTCCCTTGCGCTACGGGCCGACTGATCCTCTGCATCTGCTGGTGCTTGATTATTTGGCCTTTCCACCGTTGCAGAAAGTCACTATCCATCTGTAACGAAATGCTTCGGCGAGCACCAGGTGCCGTCAAGCTTTTAATTTCTCCAGTGGTAAATAATTTAAGTTGCTGGTCGCTGTCCAAGTCTAAGCCCCTGATGACGTTGATTTGATAGTAACGGTTGCCCAAGTGTCAATCAAGTGTAGCGATCGCTGCTTCCTCTTCATTAATGATGTTTTGTATCGCGGAAAACACTAGATTAGTACAAATGTACGCTAATCTGCTGTCAAGATAGTTTCGATAGTTAAATTATGAATGTGAGGCACATTAGCAGCCTTGCAAACTGCCTTGAGGCAAGTGGCGAACTCCATGTCATTGCCATCTATCACCCAAATTGGGGCACTTTCTACCCCCTCACCTTATTTCTCATGCCAGTCTCAGCAGGGTTCCCCTCTCCGGCTGAAGACTACATTGAAGGCAAATTAGACCTCAACCAATATCTCGTTCAACACCCAGCCGCTACCTTCTTTGTCCGTGTCAGTGGCGATTCCATGACTGGAGCTGGAGTTCATTCGGGCGATTTACTCATCGTTGATCGGGCGATTGAACCCACAGATGGCAGTATTGTCATTGCTGTTGTTAACGGTGAGCTAACAGTTAAACGACTGCACAAACAGGGAGACCATCTTTGGTTGCGTGCGGAGAACGAGCATTACCAACCCCTAGAAATTAATGAATCTACGGAGTTTCAGATCTGGGGGGTGGTGACCAGTGCAATCCATTTGCTGAGGTGAGGAACTCTTACATAGCACTGGTAGATTGCAACTCCTTCTATTGCAGTTGTGAGTCAGTGTTTGAGCCGCGACTGTGGACGACCCCCCTGATTGTCCTCTCAAATAATGATGGAACAGTTGTTGCAGTCAACGACCCAGGCAAGGCGATCGGACTGGAAAAAGGTAGACCATTCTTTCAAATTCGTCACTTAACACAAGAAGCTAATCTAGCAGTCCGCAGCTCGAATTTTGCCCTCTATGGAGATATGAGTTACCGCGTCATGCAAACCTTGCGGCAATTCACTCCCGTATTAGAGGTGTACAGCATTGACGAAGCTTTTCTGTCATTAAGCCACGTCCCCTCACAGTCGAGAACTGATTATGCCCATCATATTCGCGCCACTGTTCAGCAACATACGGGCATAATTGTCAGTATCGGTGTGGCAGAGACAAAGACACTTGCTAAGGTAGTAAATCGGTTTGCCAAAAAGGTATCAGAACTGAACGGGGTCTTGGATATCACCGAACAGAGCGCTCTTCAAAAAGAACTGCTCTGTGCTCTCCCCGTACAAGATACTTGGGGCATCGGTCATCGCTGGGGGCAGATGCTGGTCGAGCAGGGCATCGATACAGCTCTCAAATTGCGTGAGCTGCCAGATGGGTTGGTCAGGAAGTACATGGGTGTAGTGGGGCTGCGTACCGTCTTTGAGTTGCGGGGACAGAGCTGCCTGTTGTTGCAGTTGCAGCGCCGACAGCGCAAGTCGTTAATGGTATCGAGGAGCTTTGGCAGGTCAGTATGGGAGGTGAGCGAACTGAAAGAGGCTGTTGCTACCTTTGCTGCCAGGGCTGCTTGGAAGCTCCGGGGCGAACATCTAGCTGCCGGAGCCGTGACCGTGTTTGTGAGTTCCAGCCGGTTCAAAGACAATTATTATTCCAACTCAACCACCAGTCGCTTAATGACTGCTAGCAACCACACGCCGACTCTACTCAAATATGCTTCAATGCTGACCGAGAAGCTCTGGCGGGATGATATTGAGTTTGCCAAGGCAGGGGTGATATTCACTAGGCTTACCGATGAAAATGTCATTCAGTTGAGTTTGTTCGACGAGCGAACTTGTGAAGACGAGCGAGCTACAAGACTGATACACGCTCTTGACGAGTTGAATCTCCGATACGGGAGAGATGCTGTGCGCTACGCTGCTATGGGCACTACTCAGCGCTGGCAGACTCGGGCTAAGTACCGTTCGCCCAGGTGGACAACACGATGGGATGAAATACCTATTGTCAAGTGCTAACGGCTCTCCCGAACCTCATCGTTAACATGAATAAGGGGGGTTAACACTGCAAATATTTGATATGGATAAAGGTCCACTATTAAGGGGAAGAGGTCCAGTGGTAAACATCCACGGACTGACTTTTGCTAGTTG
>JAFAVL010000376.1 GCA_019242465.1 Chroococcidiopsidaceae cyanobacterium CP_BM_RX_35
TATCCATCCCTGCATCCATCAACATCGTCGTAATGCCAGTTGAAATATCACCGTGATAGAGGCACCACTGGATCGGTGCCGCCCCCCGGTACTTGGGCAGAATCGAGCCATGAACGTTAATGCAAGCTAACTGAGGCATATCTAAAATTGCTTGCGACAGGATTTGTCCATAGGCGATAACGTCAAACACATCTGCCTGCGTCTCTTGTAACTTAGTCAAGGTTTCTGTGTCTTTTTTCACCCGTTGGGGTTGCCAGACAGGAAGGTTGTGAGCTATAGCAACAGTTTTTACAGGTGAGGGAGTTAGCTGGTTGCCGCGCCCTCGGCGTTTATCTGATTGGGTGACAACAGCCAAGACTTCAAACGCCGGATGGGCGAGCAAGCGTTCTAAAGTAGGCACCGCAAATTGGGGTGTTCCGAAGAAGATGACTCTCATTGTAAGGTAGATATATTGGACAACACCGCTGACACCAAAAGAACATGGAAACTATCAGAATAGCTCGTTCTTTTCCAAGGAAGGCTCAACTTGACCTTGTCGCTCAATATTTCATATCAACTTTTACACAAAACCCGCAACCAGTTGTAAGTGAGATTAGGCTTGACTAACTGTCCTCATATACTCAATTACACACTACTTAGGCAGGCTTCAGACTTATTATATATTGGTCTGCAACTTGTTCAGGACCTATTTTTATCAAGGAACTGAGTACTCAAATAGCTCTCCTGGCAAAGGATTCACAAGTGCAGGAGGACGTCGTAGCTTTGTGGCTTGCTCGTAGTCGTAGGCGTAGCTAATAATATCTGCCTCGTCCAAGTATTTGCCCATAAATTCCAGTGACATCGGTATGCCCTCTTTGGAGTAGCCCATCGGCACTGTAATGGCAGGCACACCAAGAATATTCGCTTCAAACCGGGCTGGGAGGCTGCCGTAGACAGCGTAGACAGCATCTCCTTGCGATGCTAGTGGTGGGGCGAGGTAGTTGAGTGTGGGGAAAGCGAATGCGTCAATGCCGTTCGCTTTCATGAAGTTTTCGTACTGTTCTGTCCGGAGCTTAGCGATCACATGTAAAGACTGGGATACCTGCGGGAGTTGATCGAACGGCTGTGCTTGTCCACTCGATATCAGGGCAGCGTTAGACTTGACGTAGCTGTAGTTGGGGTTGTCCTGCGGAATGATGTTGAGCAGATCAACAAACGATTTGATCTGGTCATTGTTGTACCCCTCAATCAGTTGTTCATAACCATACGCTCGACTCTCAGCGTCCCCTGTATCAAAGAAATTGTAGCCTAGCGAAGAACGGTTGACGAACCAGGTTTTGTAGGCAGGGATGTCAACTTCAACGACCTTTGCTCCCTCTGCTACCAACACTTGCTTTGCCTGCTCGAATGCTGCAGCAATCTGAGAGTCTAAAGGGTAGCTGGGACCATTGGCAGGATCTCCCTTACCAATGTAAGGTCGGGGCAGACCAATCACCTTACCTCGGAGTGACTTACTGTTAAGGTAGCTAGTATAGGACGCAGGACGAAGAACACCTGGGAGAAATGGGTTCCAAATATTTTTGGGGTCTGAGGCGGCTAGCACATCCATAGAGATGGCGATATCCGCGACGGACTTAGTAATCGGACCAATAACGTCGCGTTCAGGTGTTAGTGACCAAGTTCCGTCAACCGAGATCAGACCAGCACTGGGTTTGAGACCAACCAGAGAATTTTGGGTGCTGGGTACACGGATCGAGCCACCCGTTTCTCCACCCATGGCAAACGCCGCCAGGCTAGCTGTCGTCCCCACTCCAGAGCCACTACTAGAGCCTCCTGTCGTGCGATTCGGTGCATAGGGGTTCAGGACTGGTCCATATGACTCGCTGATACCGTCGTATGAAAAAGCCCAAGTACTCATATTTGCCTTGCCCAGGATGATCGCTCCAGCAGCCCGGAGCTGCCTAACCACAAACGAGTCTTCTGTAGCAATGAGCGATTTGAATGCCCCAAGGCCGTTGGTTGTTGGCAAACCCTTGACATTGTATGAGTCCTTAATTAACACTGGCACACCATATAGTGGACCAGGCATAATACCATGGCTTTGCTGCTCGTCTTCTGCTGCTGCGTCTTTCAGCGCATAGGGGTTGAGGTATACAACCGCATTGAGTCTTGGTCCAGCATTGTTGTAGGCGGCAATCCGGTTGAGGTACAGTTGCGTTAATTTAGTACAAGTCAAGGCACCCGCGCTGTATGCAGCATGGATGTCACTAATAGTTGCAGATTGTAGGGAAAAAACTGCCGTTTTGGCGTTAGCAGGCAGCATTCCCAGAATTAAGCATGGGGCTGCTAACAGAGCTGCTTGCTTGAATTGCCCAATCACAAAGTCGTACCTCACTAAGTTAAATTACTAATACTGGTTGAAGACAGTTGCAGGTTTAACAATAACAATGTGCTTGTTCCTACCTCAGGTTATCGTTGTTTAGCAAGGGAAAAGCTACCGACCCTGTTTCCTACTTCGCTGCACCCCAAAACCAAGATTTGAAAGTTGTTAAAATTCGTAAAAAGGAACCCCCGCTTGATTTATCACCCTTTCCCAAACCCCTCTTGACTTTTGCCCCCTCTTCTTAACTTGCCAAGGATGTTGCAGCAGGCACTGTCTCGCCTTATGTTGGCAGGCGAGCGTGACTTTCTTTGCCTCTAATCCCAATGTAAAATTTTGTAAGTTTTTACGTAATTCCTAACACTAAGCTTGAGAAGTAGATAGAAATCGTAATTTTGATCTAAGCCATAAAACTTAAATTTTCAATTGTCACCCAAGGAATAGACGGATGATGAACTGAAAGCTTAATAACAAAGTGTGCTGACGCTAAATAGCCTTAGAGAAGTGTATTTATTCTTCTGGATAATCTGGTTGATTTACTACTTGCCCAACCCGGAAAGTGACAGAAGAGGGATAGATTACTACAAGTCCATGATCTCAGCCTACACTATTCTCAATCATCAATCGATTGATAAGGGAAACAACATCCAACTTTTTGTTAAGCTTCCACCGCCCCATAGCCCCCATGAACAGTCAGCCGCTTCCGAAAACAATTCTGATCCTGTTAGCAAATCCAATGGGAACCGAGCCGTTACTTCTGGAGCAAGAGGTCAGGGAGATCCAGGAGTGTATTCAGAAATCGCGCCATCGGGACCGATTTGTGATCAAAAAACAGCCTGCTGCCCGTCCGAGAGATGTGCAGCGGGCAATGCTGGATTGTAAACCCCAGATTGTGCACTTTTGTGGGCATAGGGCGGGAGACAAAGGGTTGATTCTAGAGGATGAAACGGGGAAAGTCAAACCAGTCAGTACTACGGTGTTGGCGACCCTGTTTGATTTGTTTGCCGAGCAGGTGGAATGTGTTTTGCTGAATGCCTGCTATTCCAAAATCCAGGCAAAGGCGATCGCACGCCATATTAATTACGTGATTGGCATGAAACAGGCAATTGGCGATCGTGCTGCGATTGAGTTTGCTACCAGCTTTTATAATGCGTTGGGGGCGGGAGAATCGGTCGAGTTTGCCTTTCGGCTGGGGAAAAATGCTATGCAGTTAGCAGGCATTGGGGAGGAAACTATTCCCGTGCTGGTATCTAGAACATCCACTCAGCCAAAGGCAGCGTCGCTTTCCGTTCCAGCTGCATCTGTGCCCCAAGTCCAACCCACCCCTGAAATTCTTTCCTGTAACGCTCGCATGCGAATTTTCATTAGTTATAAGCGGGGTGTGTTGCCGGATGAGCAAGTGGCATTGGCAGTGTTCCAGGCACTGAGTGAACAGCATGAGGTGTTCATTGACCAGACAATGCTGGTGGGAACGCATTGGGCAGAACGAATTGAGGCGGAATTGCGGAGAGCGGACTTCCTGATTTCATTCCTGACCAAAGACTCGGTGAACAGTGAGATGGTGAAGGGGGAAATTGAGGCTGCACACCATCTGAGGAAGCAGCAGGGACAACCTGCCATTCTGCCTGTGCGGTTGACATACCGTGACCCATTTGCCTATCCTCTGAGTGCCTATTTGAACGGCATCAACTGGGCCTTCTGGGAAAATCCGGCGGATACGCCTCGATTAATTCAGGAGTTGGGTCAGGCGGTCGCGGGAGGCAGCCTCTCTATTGATACCGAGCGCTCCAAAACCGACCTGACCCAAACCACTACCTCTTCCCCATTTTCCCATTCCCCCATCCCGCCACCCCTGCCTGCGGCCCAGCCGTTGCCTCTAGAGATGCCGGAAGGGACGATGGACCCGGAATCCCAGTTTTATGTAGAGCGGGCAGCGGATGTTATCGCCCTCGGGACGATTGAGCGAGCAGAAGGGGTGACTATCACCATCAAGGGTCCGCGCCAGATGGGTAAGAGTTCCCTGCTGATTCGCACCAAAGCCAGAGCGGAAACTATTGGGAAGCGGGTAGTGTACCTAGACTTCCAATTGTTTGACCGCTCGGCCTTGGCGGAGGGCGAGCACTTCTACCGTCAGTTTTGTGAATGGCTGACCGAAGAACTAGAGGTCGAGAACAAGGTGGCTGAGTATTGGGATTCTCCCCTGGGTAACAGTCAACGCTGCACCCGTTACATGAGCCGTCATGTGCTGAAGACGTTAGCCAGTCCGTTGGTGCTAGCAATGGATGAGGTGGAATCGGTATTTGATACGGAGTTTCGCTCTGATTTCTTTAGCATGCTACGAAACTGGCACAACAACCGAGCCACCACGCCCACCTGGAAACAGCTAGATCTGGTGCTGGTCACTTCCACCGAACCCTACCAACTGATTGAGAATTTGAACCAGTCGCCGTTTAATGTGGGGCAGGTGATTGAACTGATCGATTTTGACCGCGATCAGGTGGGGGACTTGAACCAGCGGCATGGGTCTCCCCTGGCTCTGGCGCAATTAGACCAGTTGATGCAGCTCCTGGCGGGGCATCCCTATCTGGTGCGACGGGCGTTGTATCTGATTGCCAGTCAGCAGCTCACGGTGAGAGAGTTATTTGCCCAGGCAACAGCAGACCGGGGTCCCTTTGGTGACCATTTGCGGTATCACTTATTTCGGATGAATGACAAACCTGAATTGGTGCAGGGTCTAGTGGAGGTCATCCGGCAGCAACGATGCACAAGTGAGCAAGTCTTTTTCCGGTTGCGCGGTGCCGGACTGGTGCGGCGGGAAGGACAGAGGGTTTTGCCTCGGTGCCAACTGTATGCTGATTATTTCTGGGAGCATCTGCATGGTTAAGCCAACCATCTACACAACCGGGGGAACCGTACAGGCGGGAAGTGGGATTTATCTGGAACGTCAGGCAGACGCAGCACTGTTAACCCTGTGTCGTAAAGGAGCTTTTGCCTACATCCTGACTCCTCGGCAGATGGGCAAGTCAAGTCTGATGGTACAAACAGCAGAACGGCTGAGCCAGGAGGGGATTCATTGCGTCATCATTGACCTGACCCAAATGGGAGTGAAGGTGACGGCAGAACAGTGGTATCTGGGATTGCTGACGGTTATTGAAGAACAGTTAGAACTAGAAACCAATGTCGTGCAGTGGTGGCAGGAACGCATCCATCTGGGCTTGACCCAGCGAATGACCCAGTTTTTTAAGGAGGTGTTGTTGGCAGAGGTGGCAGGACAGGTGGTGGTGTTCGTAGATGAGATTGATTCCACCCTGAGTCTGGACTTTACGGATGATTTTTTTGCGGTGCTCCGCTACCTCTACGTGGCACGGGCGCAGGAGCCGACCTTTCACCGCCTCTCCTTCATCCTGATTGGGGTGGCAACGCCGGGGGACCTGATCCGGGACCCGAAGCGGACTCCCTTTAATGTAGGGCAGCGGGTGGACCTGACAGACTTCACGCTCTCAGAAGTGATGCCCCTAGTAGCAGGACTGGGACTGGAGGCAGAGGCAGAGCAGGTGATGCAGTGGGTGTTGAAGTGGACGGGAGGGCACCCTTATCTGACGCAACGATTGTGTGGGGCACTGGTAGAAAGCCAGGAAAACCCTGGTAGCAGGCAGTACCGTGAAGCGGATGTGGAGCAGGTGGTGAGCCGTACCTTTTTGGGGGTCATGAGCGAGCAGGACAACAACCTGCAATTTGTGCGGGATATGTTGACCAAGCGGGCTCCACAACCAGAGGCGGTATTGCGAACTTACAGAGAGATTCGCCGGGGAAGATTGCCGGTGCCGGATGAGGAGCAATCGCTGGTGAAGTCGCACCTGAAGCTGTCGGGGGTAGTGCGGCGAGAGGGCAAACACTTGGTGGTGCGGAATCCCATTTATCACAGGGTATTTGACCAGCATTGGATTCGGGAGCATTTGCCAGAAACCTTGTGGCAGCGGTACAAGTCGGTGCTGAAATGGGCAGTTCCCCTGACGGCAGCTTCAGTGCTTGTTGCGGTGGTAATGGCAGGGCTGGCTCGGGAAGCCCAACGGCAAACGGTAGAAGCAAAAAGGCAAAAGCTCGAAGCGCAACGGCAGAAAGACATTGCTGTTGGTAATGCACAACAAGCTGCGCTCAATGCACAGAAAGCTAAAGAACAGGCGC
The DNA here is from genome assembly GCA_019242465.1 of Chroococcidiopsidaceae cyanobacterium CP_BM_RX_35. Next base: position 6,545 of record JAFAVL010000376.1, read on the forward strand.
AACGAGCTACAATCGCTAGCAAGGAAGCCGACATGCAACAGCAGGCAGCGAAAGAACAGGCAGCTATTGCCCAGCAACAACGGCAACGAGCTGAGGAACAGGCTACTCTGGCTCAAGAGGAGACTCATCAGGCAAAAATTCAGACGGGTATTGCCGTGACCCAGACCCGCATTGCTCAGCAGGAAAAGAAGCGAGCGGAACATCAAACTCAGATTGCACAGTTGCGGGAGCAGGCTGCGCAGGTGCTAAACCTGTTACCAACGACTAGTGCCGCACCAGCCCTTGTCCTGGCAATTGATACGATGAGTCGGAGTGTTCAGGCTGAGCCATCAGTGTTTTTTAACTCCCTGGAAAGCCTGATCGAGGCAGTACAGACCGAACGAGAGCAAAATCTGTTCCAGGTGCATCAAGGCAGGGTCTTGAGTGTGAGTTTCAGTCCGGATGGGCAAACTCTTGCTAGTGCTGGGCATGATGGCACAGTCAGGCTGTGGAGCAAGAGCGGGCAGCTCTTAGGTGTGTTCCAGGGGCATCAAGGCGGGGTCAATAGTGTGAGTTTCAGTCCGGATGGGCAGACCCTTGCTAGTGCATGGGATGATGGCACAGTCAGGCTGTGGAGCAAGAGCGGGCAGCTCTTAGGTGTGTTCCAGGGGCATCAAGGCAAAGTCAATAGTGTGAGTTTCAGTCCGGATGGGCAAACTCTTGCTAGTGCTGGGTTGGATGGCACAGTCAGGCTGTGGAGCAAGAGCGGGCAGCCCTTAGGTGTGTTTCGGGGGCATCAAGGCGTGGTCAATAGTGTGAGTTTCAGTTCGGATGGGCAAACCCTTGCTAGTGCTGGGTTGGATGACACGGTCAGGCTGTGGTACGGGGATTGGACTGGTTGGTTGGAGGCAGCCTGTACCCAGCTCCAGAATCATCTGCTGCTGCAACGTCCAGAAACGATCATCACCTCTGACCCAGAGTTGCTCCAGGCTGCCCCAGAGTTGCTCCAGGCTGCCCACCGTGCCAGGGCTGTTTGCCAGCAACGTGTCTGGAAGCGCCAAAGTATCTCCGGTCAGCCAACCCCTCTCTTGCCCATGGTCATGGTGAAGGGTTTCCGTAATAGTCTGCCACAATAGTTTTGCAGGGTAAGAGGATGGCATGAGACACTGAGTAGATAACAGTTATGAACCATGCACGCCCAAACATCAAGTCCACCTGAGTCAATCACAACGGCAACAACACCAGCTGGAGCTAACTCGCAAAGGCAAAGTGGCGGCGAGAACCTTTAAGCGGGCGCAAATTCTGCTAATAAGAGTGTTATAGCTCTGCCTTTATGGTAGGCTCTCTCTACTATAAATGGAATTCCCCAGCTTCGGGCGGGGAGAGTGTCGAAAATTCCATCAACTATAGCAGTTGTCGCTTGAGCTTGTGCTTCAGCACAAAACCAGTACCGAAAATACCTGCTAGTATTATGCCTACAGTTTCGGAAGACTCGTGGACAGTTGTGGGGAGAATTGAAGTACCAGTAAACACTTCGATGCGACCGTTGCCAGAATCTGCAACATAGACATTTCCAGACTGGCTATCTACTGCCACACCCTCAGGAGTCACAAACTGTCCTGGCTTACTACCAAAACTTCCAAAAGCTGTCAGGAAACTACCTCTACTGTCAAATACTTGAATTCGGTTGTTAAAACTATCAGCAACATAGACTTTTCCAGACGTATCTATACTCACATCAAATGGGCTATTAAACTGTCCGGAACCATTACCAGCACTCCCAAAGTAGGAAAGAAAACCACCGCTGCTGTCAAACGCAGAGATCCGATTATTGGAGGGATCAGCGACATAAAGATTCCTCAACTGATCGACAGCTAACCCCTCCGGAACACCTAATTCCCCAGGGGCAATACCAGCACTCCCAAAGGTAGAAAGAAGACTACCGCTGGTGTCGTATACAGCAATCTGGCTATTTGACTCCAGAGAAACGTAGACTTTTCCTCCATTTATGACCAAGCCACCTGCTTGTGACATAATATTAAAGTAATAAAGAAATCTACCGTTGCTAAATACGTCAATTCGAGCGTTATTATAGTCATTGACAAAGATATTCCCAGTTTGGTTGTCTACGGCTAATCCATCAGGAATGAACTGTTCTGGAGCCCCACCAGGATCGCCCAAAGTGGAAAGAAGAGTACCACTACTGCTAAATTCTTGAACGTTATCGTTTGCATCATCAGCGACATAGATATTACCAAAGCTGTCTACTATAGGGGATACCGGGGAGAAAAACTGACCAGGACCCCTACCTGGGCTACCAAAAGCATACAAAAAACTGAAAGCAGCCGCTTGTGCCTTATCAACAATTCCCAAGGCAATAACAACTGCTCCAGCAGTAGCTAACATTAAATTTCTCATGCCCACAGAACTTCCTCTTTGTTAGAAAGACAACTATTTAGTTGGGAAGACGATCACTGCAACGGTATTCGGATTTCCTCGTGTGATCACTGGATAGGCTGAAGTATTGCGAAAAAGTACTTGATGATTAGCAGCAATTTGGACAAGAATTGCGTAGGTGTGGTTAGAACTAATCTGTGCTGGGTTGTATTCCAATTCAAAAGGAATCGATCCTTGGCTTGGGTTAGGTACAGTTTTTCTAGCGATCATATCTCCTGAGCTGTCTTCCATTGGAGACACATCCATGAGGTCAATGTAGACAATGGCATCTGGAGGCAGCACGCTTCCTTGTGGATAAGTCACCGTGCCGCTCACCTTAGCCTCCTCGGCTGGGAGGACGCTGGAAATGCACCCGATCAATATTAAGGCGCTCAGCCCAATCGTGCGAGTAGCTCTTGTTTTGTGCATAAATTGTTCATTGTATTGTCGTTAGGTCAAGCCAAGTAGTAAGTGATTCTGGGAGCCTAGCAAATCACTCTAATTTGTTACGCTCCCAGCAACGAATTGGGCGCTCGCTGGCAAGATCCTCTCCTTTATGTGTTAGGAGTAGTAGCATAACCTACTATTAAACCGATAATAATTGAACTTGCATTTTTCCGGCTAAAAATCTTGAGAATATTGAATTCTGTTTTACAATTTACATCGCCGGGTTAACAGTTATACTATAAATATAGTAAGCTCTCAGCGCTATTTTATTTTATAACTTTAGTATAATATATAGGTTGGGCTATAAGACAGTTGGGGCAATAAGGGGTGAATGCTAGCTGTGCTGTTCCATTCGTCTGTAGTGTCCATTTGTAAGTAACTGAATATGGATGGAGTGGTCCCTGGTCTATCAATTGCCGAGAACCAAGGTATGTTGATTCTTTAGATGAAGTTATCTTTATCATTATGGTACTGCCTTGTACGATCGCATTACCTGTATCTTCTTCATAAGTCATATTTCCACCACAGCTATAAATTCCGCGACGGCTAACTTTGCGGTTAGTTGCAAAATCGTATTCGTCCATGACATTATTATTACATGGGGCACTGGGAGAAGACGTAGATGTGCTAGGGGCAGCCGCTCGCCAGGTTCCTAGAGGCAATGTAGACACAGATACTGTGCTAGTTGTCCATAGTGGTTGACCCATGGAACTGTAAATCACTACATTTCCGTCATCTTGAACTTGGAGAAAAGCTCCAGGATTGCCAGCTGTACCAGAAGCCCAAATAGCTTGAGAATTTCCATAGATGACTAGATTCCCATCAGTCTGCATTACGCATCCACTAATGGTCCCATCGCTCCTATCCGATGCCCAATAAGCTAAACCTGAATTGTCATAGAGCACAAGATTTCCATCAGGTTGACAGTTAAGAGAATATTTACTACTGGGAGAAGTTATTGATTTCCCTGGAGCTAGAGATTGACCTGGACTAAGGATAGCTGACCTTCCATCGGTACCACCAAGCAAAACGGTATCAGCAATCAAAAGACTCTTTGATACACTACTGCTTAAAGCAAAAGTTTTAGCTACCAAACTAGTTTTGATATCAGAAACTGTTGAGTTACTTATTTTCCTAACCAATTTATTTGTTAGGAAAGTAGTATAACCCGCTAGATTTGAATTCAGTATTGTTATAACAAGGGTAGAAAGAATCAGAAAAGTTTTTAACATTTAGGCAATTTCTTTTTGGAAGTTAAGAATATATGTCCAGACATAATTTGCGTTACTAGGTTGATTGGTCAAACTTGCTATTTAAAACCTTCCTCATTTAGTTTTTGCTTCATTTAAAATGCACAATTTTGCTCAGTCTATTAACGGATTATACTACTTTTTTGATGCGCTTATATTAGCATTCAGTAGAAATATTGAGAACTGAAACATGATTTTGTATTTTCAGATGGATGCCCTCATGAGCAGCTGAAAAGGACAATTATGCAGGATACGTTCCAATACCTCTAGTTT
>JAFAVL010000806.1 GCA_019242465.1 Chroococcidiopsidaceae cyanobacterium CP_BM_RX_35
AACTTTGGCACCAAGCACCCCTGTAGAAAAACCAGCAGCAGAACTACCCAGCAAATAAAAACAAAGTCCGCACATGCGGACTTTGAGATTTAGTTCAAGGACTGGAAACCGATTTTAGCGCTTTCTATTTAGTCATCATCAAAGTCTCTCTCAGCTTTCTTTTGAGCCTTATCCAAAGCATCCTTTCTACCAGATTCACTTGGAGCCACAATTTCTCGTGTCTGACGGGCATTCAAATCGATGGTTTCAGGGATTTTTTTTCCAAGCTGTTTAATGTTTTCCAAGCCTGTATTACCAATACGTCTTCCCGGAGCATCGCCAAGGTCTTCTGCCTTTTCTTTAATCCTCTTGACAGTATTGCTATCTACTGGTTTAGATTCTGTGTAAACATCTGATCTTGCAGCTTGCGCCTGAAACGCTTGACTGTAACTAAATGCAGGAACAACTAGAAATGTCACTGTTGCCAAAAAAACAGTAATAATCTGGCGTACACCGATGTTTCGCAGCCAATGAATAACTCTGTCCATCTTCATCCTCCTAAATCTGAGCGCAACTAAGTTGCCTCTTTCGTACACAAGAAGAATACCGTGGTAGCAAAATTATGACTCCATCCAGAGGGTAGAATTCTGACGCCCTTGACTACTCGCTGCTCTTAGTAAACGCCAACCGCAGTCCTAGCAGAATAGAAATTAATTTACTTCGTCTCCATCCAATTCTGCCCAGCACGCACGTCAACTACTAGAGGTACACTTAGCTCTACAGCTGACTCCATAGTCGAGCGAATTTGAGGCTGTAGCTCTTCCCATTCAGAGGGAGGAACTTCAAATACGAGTTCGTCGTGAACCTGCAATAACAACCGAGCTTGGTAGTTTTGCAAAACTTCGTGCAGTTTTACCATCGCTTTTTTGATGATGTCGGCACTTGAACCCTGAATCGGGGCATTAGCCGCTGCTCGTAGCAATCCTGAGTCATATGCATTTAAACCACGCAGGTTGTCAAGGTTGATCTCTTCTGGCTTATGGTTTAGTAGGTTGCGGAGGCGATCGCTCGTGAAATTAAAGTAACGGCGACGTCCCATGATTGTCTCTACATAACCTAGGGCGATCGCCTGCTGCTCCATCTGCTGTAAGTAGGCAAATACTTTAGGGTAGCGTTGGTTAAACCGCTCAATAAACACCTTAGCGTCTTGTGCCTTCACCCTAGCTTCCCGCGCAAACCGCTGAGCACCCATGCCGTAGATGACGCCAAAGTTGATCACCTTTCCCAACCGCCGCTCTTCTAACGTCACCGTTTCCTTCTCAAACAGCAATCTTGCGGTTACGGTGTGAACATCATCATTTCCCCGATACGCTTCAACCAGCACAGGTTCTTGTGTCAGATGAGCCAAAATCCGCAACTCAATCTGCGAATAGTCTGCTGCTACCATCAGCCAGCCTGGTTCGGGCACAAACGCCTGCCGAATCCGCCGACTGAAAGCTGTGCGGATGGGAATATTTTGCAAGTTAGGATTAGAAGAAGATAACCGCCCTGTCGTTGTCGCAGCCTGATTAAAATCTGTATGCACTCGCTGAGTGTCTGGACGCACTAGCTCTGGTAGCGCATCCACATAGGTAGACTTCAACTTAGACAAAGTACGGTATTCCAAAATCGCGTCAACTACTGGGTGATCCCCACGCAACTTTTCCAGCGTTGCTGCATCAGTGGAATAACCCAATTGGGTTTTGCGAGATTTCTTGCGGTCTAGATTGAGCTTGTCGAACAACAACTGGCTCAACTGTTTTGGGGAACCCAGATTGAATCTCTCTCCCGCTGCTGCGTAAGCTTGCTCCTCGATTACCGCCAAATCCTTTGCTAGCTGTTGTGAGAGTTGTTTTAAATAGTTTTGGTCAATACGGATGCCGTCGTATTCCATTTTGGCTAGCACTGGCTCTAGAGGCTGTTCCACCGCCTGCAATAGCTCATACAATGCTGGAACCTGTTCTAATTTTTTGCGTAACAGCGGTACTAGCCTAAATGTGACATGGACATCCGTGCCACAGTAATCAGCTACGGCAGGAATATCCACATCAGCGATCGTTTTGCCTTTAGGTACTAAATTTACATAACTTGTAGTCGTTAGCCCCAAGTATTTCTGAGCTAATTCGCTAAGATTATGACTGCTATCGGGATTTAAGACGTAACTTGCCAACATTGAGTCAAACACCACTCCAGCTAGCACAACTCCCTGGCAGTGCAAAACTAGGCGATCAAACTTAGCATTCTGTAAGGCTTTGGGATACTCCGGGCTTTCTAGGATCGGACGTAGGGCATCTAAGACTACATTTCGGTCCAGATTACTTCCAGTATTATGACCTATGGGGATGTAAGCAATCTGATCAAGTTCTGGTCCCCAACAGCAGCCAATTCCTACCAGTTGTGCATCACGAGGCTCTAGGTCTGTAGTTTCAGTATCCCAAGCTACTGGAGCAGTTGGATCTATGTGGGTTTTCAACTGCTTCACCAACTCCGACAATTGAGCTGAGGTATCAATAATCTGGGGTTGAATTGGAGAAAGTGCTTGCTGCTGAGTAGCTTCTGTATCAGCAGCACTGAAAAACCAAAGGTCATCACTAGGAGTGAAGGGTAAGTTAAAACTCTCTTCTGCCCCCCCTGCTTCCCCTGCCTCCCCTGCTTTCCCTGCCCTCTTCTGCCCCCCTACCTCCTCAACCACACCACCAAACCGCTGCTGGAGTTGGTTAATCTTGCCTAAAAAAGACTTGAATTCTAGCTTTTCTAAAATTGGCTGCAAAACAGTGCTATCAAAACCCTTCAGCCTGCAGTCTTCTAGCTGAATTTCCAAAGGCACATCGAGTGCCAGAGTTGCCATGAAACGAGAGTGATAGGCAAGCTCTTTGCC
>JAFAVL010000706.1 GCA_019242465.1 Chroococcidiopsidaceae cyanobacterium CP_BM_RX_35
TCGTCGAGGAACGGCTGTATACTGAGCCAGATCCCTTTTTCAGCCATGATCTTCGCCGTCTCTTCGTCCATCAATTGACCATGTTCGATGCACTTGACACCCGCACGGATCGCCATCTGAATCGCGCTCGGTGTGTAGGCATGAACCGTGACGTAGGTGTTCCAATTCGCTGCTGCATCGACAGCGGCGCGGAACTCTGCTTCCGTGTATTGGCTGGAATCCAGTGGGTCGTGGTCCGATGCCACACCGCCACCTGCTGCTAATTTAATCTGGCTAGCCCCCTGCATCAGTTGTTCACGGGTGCGGCGGAGTACCTCATCCACCCCATCGGCGATCACACCAGCACCCAGCACTTCCCCGCGACTGAGCGGTGTAGTAGGTTTTCTGGGAAGCTCTTTGAGGGAGCGGAAGTCGCCATGTCCACCGGTCTGCGAGATCATCGCACCCGAAGGCCAGATGCGCGGTCCTATGACATCCATCGCCCCTATCGATCGCCTTCTTCAACTCGAACACGGGTCCCGCCATGTCACGAGCGGTGGTAAATCCACGCAGTAGCATTTCTGTTGCGTTGGTCTGCGCTTTCCGAAACAGAGCTTCAAAAGAGGTATTGGGAGAAAGTAGTTCTTCGACAGGGCTGGTCTCCATGAACAGGTGGGTATGGTTATCGATCAGTCCAGGCATCAGCACACGCCCCCCGCCGTTAATCCGAGTAACGCTAGTGCCTGGTGGGACAGGAATTGATGCGGTAGAAATCTTCTGGATTTTGTTACCGACCACTAAAACATTAGAAGGAGCAGACAGTTGTTCGGAAGTGCCGTTGAAAATCCGCACATTCTGAAACAAGGTGGATGACGGAGTTTGAGGACTTGTGGTGGGTCGGGTCTGAGCATAGCTAAATTGGCCTATGAACCCAATGACGACGAGTATCAAAACGCCTATTATCACTCTATAGCGTAGTCGCATGAGCTTGGCTATCCTTAAATAGATTTAGGTTTATCGAAATGTATAGCAGGGACCAAAAAGCTTCATCGAAATTATAGAGTTAGAAGGAGCGCTCCAGTAAAAAATTAGTTTACTTTCGGATTTCGAGCAAACTCTTTGCCAATGATTGAGCCTGCCGCAAACATTCAGAATGATTCTGGTTTTTGCATTTTGAGATAGTGTCTAAAAACTCAATGTTCCGCTCTTTGCTGCCTAAGAGCGGCGCGAAGAGCGCAAGCTCAAGCCGGGAGAGTGTAGCGCTGCTCAATTGCTGCTTTGATCGAATCACGGCTTTCTGCTGCTGAAGTATTAGTAGCTCGTCTCTCAATCTGTGCTGCCTCATTTGCTAACTCTTCATCCTTAATCGCTGAACGGAACCAGCGAGAATAATCTCCCTGTCGGAGATGATATAACCAAGTCTCATCATCGACTCCCTGAGCCAGTTGCGTGAAGAGGATTAGGTTCTGGGCTCGTAGATTCAGCTTCCCGTTGGGTCCTCGGAAGTAATGTACTTTCTCCATATGGTTGGAGATCTATCTCCTCACCATCTTTGCCTGTACCTAGGAGAATATTATCTCGTTCTGTTTAGGACTCTAAACCACACAAATCTGTAGCAATCAACTTATCAATTAGTTCAGCGACACCAGCACCACGACTCCCGCTGGTAACCAAGTCAACACGCTTCTTTAACATAGGCAGAGCGTTGGCAACTGCAACAGAACATTCGCATAAGTCAAGAAAGGCATGATCGTTTTCGGCATCACCAATCCCCACGACATTATGGGGCGATAACCTTAGCTCACTCAAAGCCGCCTGAAGTCCAAATGCTTTGTTGATGCCTGAAGGTAGCACCATCACTGCACCTTTGTTAAAGATAACTTGCAGCTCTAGACCCAAATCGCGAATGACTTCAGTAACTGTGGTTTCGTGAGGATGCCAGGTAGCAACAATTACCCGCCCTACTGATAGTGGTTCAACATGACGCTCTCGCAGGGCTTTGACAAATGCTTCAGGTGGAGGAGAGCCTAATGACTTTTCCTCTCGCGTTGTCGGCCAGTACAGCAGAGCACCGTTCTCTGCCACAATGCAATCAAATAAGTCAACTTGAGGGAATGCCTTCAGTAGATCGTTAAGCTCTCGACCAGTGACCATGATGAGCTTACGACCAGAGTTGCGCAAGCGCTCAAGTGCTGCTTTGGTGTCATCGTCCACTCGACCATCTGCGGCTAATGTTCCATCGTAGTCAGAGGCTAGTACAAGATAACGCATGGGGCATTTAGGAACAGGAAACGGCTCAGTTTTGCTCAGTCTCCGTATAGCATTACTTAAGCTAGTAATTTCGTTTATCCAACCTAGGGTATAAAGTTTGAGCTTGCGCTCTTCGCAAGCTCAGGAGTTAGTATAGACAAGAGCTAGCACCAATGACCTGGCTAGCGGAGGAACAGATTTGGGATGGAAGAGAATCTGGATCGAGCACTAGAGGTTGATGTAATAGCTGCGAACCTGCGCCTGGATCGTCAGGAAGCAGGAGATTTGTTAGAGTTTCTAGCCCAGAAATTGGAACAATCCCTGCCTCAAAACACAACTGTGACTCGCGGTGGCTGGTTCCTCTCCAAGGAGCGTCCCGTACAGGAAATCACTGTTCGCTTTGACGATTACCACTACCAAATTGTCCGAGAACGCCATGGCTCATTGAGCGCGAAAGTCATGAAACTGGTGCGGGGAGTTGTGCTGAAGACGACTGAGATCTCAATCGACCAGTGGACTAATGAGGTAGCTCAACAACTGGCTCAGTTGGCAGCGCACAGTGCCCAAGCTCGCAGTGCTTTGAACAAGTTCGTTATTGGCTAAAGATATGCCATTCTGGGGTCAATCCGAAACGGAAAAGCAGCAACAAGCAAGGCAAGCAGCCACCCGTAAAGCTTTAGAGCGAGGTGGGATTCCGCCTGAAGCCAGACATCGATTGGAGGCACAAAGACTTGGGGGTGATCGCTTCTTTACTAGCGACTTGACCTGCAACGAATACTTACTGACTCGTACGGACTACGAACCAATCGGCTTGGTCATGGGTACGGCCTTCTATAAAGTGAGTTTTTGGGGCTACTTCAACAACTACCAAACTTTCACTGGTGAACTCTCAGCTTTAAGTCAGGCTCAGTTAGCAGCGAGAGAATTAGCTGTTAGCCGTCTACAGCAAGAAGCCGCTCTATTGGGCGCTGCTGGCGTTATTAGCGTCCGACTCCAAGTTGGCAGTTATGATTGGAGTTCCAGAATAGTTGAGTTCACGGCGATTGGCACAGCGATTAGAGTGAAGAATAGTGAACCCATTGGGAAACCATTTACTAGTAACTTCAGTGGTCAAGAGTTTTGGCAACTGCATCAAGCCGGTTACTGGCCCAAGGGTTTAGTCTTTGGTGTCTGCTCCTACTACGTGCATAGCGACTACAACACTCGGTCAGTCATGAACAATAACTGGTGGAGCAGTGGTTGGGCGAACCTTGAACTCACTCAGTATACCCAAGGCTTTCAATTGGCTCGCCACTTGGCAATGAATCGCCTAAGTCAGGATATACGACAGCACAAAGCTGAGGGAGCAGTTGGGATGAAGATTGATGCCGATATAGAAGAAGTTGAGTATGAGATTAACGATGTCAAGTACCGTGACCTCTTAGCTCATTTTGTGGCGGTGGGAACCTCCATTGTCCACGATGACCACCCCACCCAAGCCTCCATCAAGTCGCCGCTACTATTCTACAACCTTGCTTCTGGCAAATCAGAACGGCTATAAGACTTATGCAAGGATGAATTTATGTATCCTAGTAAGTCTATTTTGGGTCGATATCTCGCCTACGGTAAGCAATTAGACAAATGCTGCTACAATAATTCAGCGAAGTATTACCGCTGCTTGATCCTCTCATTCTTTGTGGATTCGTTGTCAGCCTTATCCCATGTTACCTAGCTTAACAATACTAGATGATAGGGAGTGTCAATTAAGCTTGAGAGGATAAGTAATCGCAATCGGCTGACGGACGAGGATAATCGTGATGAAGCGCAAGAATCCAGAAGTCTTTTTAAGAGTGTCACGTAACAGTATTGCCATCCCAATCTTCCTGCTGTCTGTCAGCGTTGCCAGTGCCTTCCCTCAATACTCTGACTCGTCTAATTTGGCTCTTGCCCAGACCATTGTGGGTTCAGAACGAGCAGAACTCGCTCAACTACGTACAGAACGACAGGCTCAAGAGCAAGTTCAAGTCGAAGTCAATCGCACCTTGAGTCGAACGACAGCCTTGTTCAATGTTTTACTAGGCATCCTGGTGTTGCTCTTAGCAGCAGCACTCATATCATTATGGCTATTGCGTCGGGCTGTGATACAAGCAATTGTCAGAAAGGTGCAAGAGCAAATAGAAGAACAGAAAGAACTAGAACGTCAAGTCGTTAGGGCTAGACAAGGGGCTAAGAATGTTTTACGCGAAGTAGAAGAAATTGCAGGTGAAGCCGAACAAGAGGCACAAAATCTACAGCAGGAGATAAGTAGAGAGAGAGCAAATTTATCTAGACTAGTCTCAGAACTGGCTCAAGCAAAAGAGCAGATCTCTACAGAATTAGAGACACAACTAAAAGCTTCTAGAGATAGACTAGAACAGTTAGAGTTAGACTTTAGCTCTCAACTTTTAGAGTTACAAGGGGCAGCTCAACAGCAACAGGCTATCACCTTTGAACATCTAGAACAACTGAAATCTGATTTTGTGCCTCAACTCTCAAAGTTACAGGGGGCAGCTCAACAACAACAAGAGCTAGTCTTACAAAAGCTTCGAGCATCGGAACAAGAGTTTGCGGCTGAGCTTGAGGAGTTGCAGACGATGACTCGACAGCACAAGAATCTTACTATTGAAAGTCTTGAAGGTCTGAGAGCTGAGTCAACAGCCCAGTTGACAGATTTGCACTCAAGTGTTCAAAAACAGCAAGAGCAGCTGATGCACAATCTGGAAACATCGGAGCGCGAATTCGCCGCTTGGCTCTCAAAATTGCAAGCAGCTACTCAACAGCAACAGAAGCGAACTTCTGAAAGTCTAGAGAACCTAAAGTCTGAGCTTGTACCTCAATTTTCTGAATTACAGACAGCAGCTCAACAACAACAGGAGTTAGTTCTACAAAAATTGCAAAAATCAGAGCGGGAATTTATTGGTTTTCTCTCAGAGTTACAGTCGGCTACTCAACAACACAAAGATTCCATTCTGAAAACTCTCGAACAGTTCAAGTCTGAGTGGGCATCCCAATTTTCAGAATTACAGCTAGATGTTCAACACCAAACTCAACAGAAAAAAGATCGGATTTTTGCAAATCTAGAAAAAACAGCAGCTGAATTTTCTACTCAACTACCTGAATGGCAATCGAACATTGACAGACAAAAAGATTTAATCCTTCAGGATCTGGAGAAATTAAAGACTGAGTTTTCGGCTCAACTATTTGAGTTACAGTCAGATGCTCAAAATCAAAAGGACGAAATTCTACAGCAACTGGCTCTTGTCTCCCCTCAGTTTGTGGCAGAGTCTTTCGGATCTGAAGTAGAGCAAAAGCTGCACGAACTGACAGCACAACTGGAATCTCTCAAATCGGTCCAACCGCAACAACAAAGTCTGCTCGAACAGCCTGAAACCTCGAATCATGGGTCTCAATCGCTCTCTGCTGTCGATGAATATGATCAGCAAGGTCAGGAGTTAATCTCCTTGAAGCGCTATGAAAAGGCGATCGCCGCCTTTGACCAAGCCTTAGCTCTCGACCCTGATAATGCTCAGGTTTGGGAACGCCGAGGCACAGCCTTGAAAGAGTTACGACAGTATGAGGCAGCACTAACCTCATTCGATAAGGCTGTTCAAATTCAACCCGAAGACTATAAAGCCTGGCTCGGTCGAGGTTTAACTCTGGGGCGGTTAAAACAGCTCCCTGACGCGGTTTCCTCGTTCGATCAAGCCCTAAAGCTCAAACCCGATGAGAGTGCGACCTGGGTGAATCGGGGTGTAGCGCTAGGCAGTTTGCAACGACATGAGGAGGCTTTCACATCTTTTGACAGAGCCGTTCAATGCCAACCTCATGACCCCGTTGCCTGGTTGAATCGAGGTCTAGCCCTAGAAGAGTTAGGGCGATACGAAGATGCGGTCATCTCGTTTGACAAAGCCATTCACCTCAAGCCTGACTCCTACAAAGCCTGGGACAAGAGAGGTTTTGCACTTGTCCAGCTGAGCCGCGACACGGAAGCGGTTCAAAGCTTCAATCAAGCTCTGGAACTCAAGCCGGGCTATGCTAGCGCCTACTATAACAAAGCAACCTGTTATGCTTTGCAGGGAAAGGTCGATCCGGCACTGAAAAACCTGCAACGGGCGCTCAATCTAGAGCCAAGTTATCGAGAAGAGGCTAAGACGGACGTGGCTTTTGATGAAATAAGGGACGATAAGTGGTTTCTACAGTTGATTAAGGAGTAGCAATTTTGGTGATCCGGAGCTTTAGACTATTCTGATACCTAGAATTTACTTGTTTTTCGTAGCTGTTGGAACAGTCAGAGGCATCGCAAAATACCTTGCCAAGGCATTGAGGGAACCACTATAAGCAGCACGCATCTGGCTAAAAGAATTCCATGCTTCATCTGCATGGCGTAGCTGGAATCCAGCTCGTGCCAAGTTAGCCCTCGCCAGTTCAAATTCCTCGCGCTCAACACCAACTTTGTCGGCAGCAGATAGAGCAAATAGGCGGTTAAACTCCTGCAAAACACGGCAACCAGTACTGTGCATTAGGCGTGCTGCACCATGTGATTCTTTTGACTCTACAGTTGTAAGCAAGAGCGTACAAGCATCCAGCACCGCACCTAGGGCACCAAGCCAGGAGGTGTTCTCTGTGTTGGAACGGAAGTAGGGCAAAATTGGATAAGCCCGGTGGCTCTCGAATACCTCGGCTGACCAAACTTCCCAAGCCGCAAAGGCTACTGGCAGTTCGTCCGTCAAACCTAGCTGAGTATAAGTTTCAAGTAACCTTAATCCTGATGGAGGTGTTCCAGCGCGAGTATCTAGGAGAACCACGAGTGTCTCCCGACGCTGAAATGAGCTGTAGAGGGAGAATAATAAAGCAATAGTTAGGGACATAACAGCCACACCGGAGGCAGCGGCAGCAAGTACAATGACACGGGTTATACCTGTTGGTGTCACATTGTCAAATCCTAAGGTAAACAGTGATGCACCCGCGAGGTAAAGAGCACTACCGAAGTTGTCGGTCATCGGTTGAAGCTGGGAATGGAGAGCATGCAGCATGAGACCATAGCCGCAGATCAGGGACACAACCCAAGCCAAGAGTTCAAGCATCAGAGCCAGTGGCGCGAAAATGCCTAAAAAACCCTCTCGTTGCGGCAAAGAGCGTAAGCAAAGCCCTATTCGTCGCCACAGCCGCCAAAGATTCCTAGCTAAGAGCGGGGCAATGCGAAGGGTTCGTGCGGTCTGGCGTGGAACCACAACCGACTGAAATACATCAAATAAAACGACAGTAACAACAATGCTGCCGATAATAAACTCACAGACTTCCATCTTTATCGTAAATCCATGGCTTTAAAAGAGTACTCATCACTTCCGCAATTCTTCCTATCCTCTAGTCTTTTGACTTCATAAACAGCCGTGTTTATACAGGTGATTAGTTTGGAATACCAGATTAGAATGGTGCA
>JAFAVL010000328.1 GCA_019242465.1 Chroococcidiopsidaceae cyanobacterium CP_BM_RX_35
AAAGACTGCTGCGAGTTCAAAAGGTCTTGTTCTTCGGGTGACAAATAAGTCATGACCGTCTCAGCCTGCTCGCCACTCAGTGCCGCCATCACAATCGGGCTGAAATTGGTAGGAGTCAGGGCTAGATAGTCAATTCGATCGAGCCCAGTACCGCCAGCACCCCGCCCATTCTTTGCTCCACCAACTGTAGTGCTGCGCTGGGTGGCAGGATCGAACTCTCGAATCTGTTCCAACTCATCGCCAAACCATTCCAGCCGCACTGGCAATTCTGAGGACACTGGAAATATATCGACTATATCGCCGCGCCGACTCCATTGACCTTCCATTTCTACTAGGGGAACCCGCTCATACCCCAAAGTAGCGAGTTGATTGCTAAAAGTTTCTAGGTTCAATTCCATCCCCTGATTGAGGGTGAGGCAGTAGGGCTGGAATGCTGCCATTGGTGGTAAGTGGGGTTGGAGCGCTGCTGGGGTTGCCACAATCGCCATCTTCGGGGGTGAGGAGTGATGGGTGAGGAGTGAGGGCTCAGAAGAAGACTCTTCACTCCTCTCTCCTCTCTCCTCTCTCCTCACTTGCATTAAATCTGCCAGCACCTGCATCTGTCCCCAGGTCATTTCCGTTTCGGGGTCAAACGGTTCGTAGGGCGATGCCTCAGAGGTAGGATAAAAATGTACTGTCTGCCAACCCATTGCTTCTAACTGTGCCGCCCAGCGCCCAGCTTCCTCCAAGGTGGCGCAGACCACAAACAAGTTGTGTTCCTTGGTCTGCGCTAGGGTAGAAGCCACTAATCCTTTGGGAAGGCGAGGGATGCCAGAAAGACGGCACACTTGTTGCCGATTTAGCTTAGATAGTAGTTCTGCTGTGAGTGAAGATCGCCCCAAGGCGCGAATAATCGAAGAAAAAGGCATAATTTCCCAAAGGTGTGGAAGTCGTGGCACAGAATAAGCGAGAGGCGGATCATCTGCCTACCTCTCACATTTTAAGAAGCGTGGACTGTTGATTGTCGGGTGGGTGGATGGAAGGGACCGTGTTTTGAGCAAGCAAAGAATATGACTTTGTCTACTTTTGGAGCGTTTCCGTGATAACACCTTCGATACTAGATATAAAGGGTTAAGCACGGGAGGGCCGTTACCGGATCGGCAATGTTAGGAATGTCACCAACTATCGAAATCTTGATTATTCTCCTACTGCCCATCGCCAATGCCGTTTTCGTCATGTCGGAGATGGCGGTTGTCTCAGCTCGCAAGGTGCGGCTGCAACAGATGGCAAACCAGGGTGACACGCGAGCCCATGCCGCCTTGCAACTGGCTAATGCCCCAAATCAGTTTCTAGCCATCGTGCAGGTAGGGATCACACTCATCATCATTGTATCCGGTGCCTTCGGTGAAGCAGCGGTAGGTAAAAGGATAGCGCCGATCTTCAGGCTAATCCCGTTGCTGGCACCTTATAGTCAAGCGATCGCCTCCGTGGTCGCAGTTGTCTGCATTACTTATCTGACATTAGTTATTGGTGAATTGGTACCCAAGCGGCTGGCATTAAACAATCCGGAACGGATTGCTGCTGCCGTCGCTATGCCAATGCAGATGTTTGCAAAAGTTGCCTCTCCCGTTGTTTATCTATTGAGCGCTTCAACTGAATTGGTGGTGCGACTCTTGGGTATCAGAGCCTCTACAGCGCCCCAAGTCACAGAGGAAGAAATCAAAGTTTTGATCGAGCAAGGTACTGAGGCGGGAACGTTTGAGGAAGCAGAACAGGATATGGTGGAGCGAGTGTTTCGTCTGGGGGACCGTCCAGTTAACGCTCTGATGACACCGCGACCAGATATTGTTTGGCTTGATTTGGAAGACTCAGCCGAAGAGAATCGACAGAAGATGGTGGATAGCTCCCATTCTCGATTTCCGGTTTGCCAAGGTGGTCTGGATAACGTCCTAGGTGTGATGCATGTGACTGACTTATTAGGGCGCAGTCTTTCTGGTCAGCCACTAGATCTAACCATATCGTTGCGTCAGACTGTTTATGTACCAGAAAGTACCCGTGGGTTGAAGGTTTTAGAGCTATTCAAGCAGACTGGCACCCACATTGCCTTAGTGGTGGATGAATACGGCGTGATCCAGGGGTTAGTGACACTTAACGATATTCTAGTAGAAATTGTTGGGGATGTGCCTTCAAATGATGAACTAGAAGCGCCTTTGGCTGTTCAACGTGAGGATGGCTCGTGGTTATTGGACGGGATGTTGCCGATAGATGAATTTTTTGAAATTTTCGAGATTGATGAACTCTCAGCAGAGAATCGGGGCAGTTATCAAACTTTGGGTGGTTTAGTTATTACTCATTTGGGGCGAATCCCAACTGTAACGGAGAATTTTGAATGGCATGGCATGCGTTTTGAGGTAATGGATATGGATGGCAACCGAGTCGATCAGGTGCTAGTCAATCCAGCACCTACCAGCCTGTCAAATAATGAGATGGGGAAAGATTAATCTATTCTCTAGGAACGGTTGACTGCACGGATTCGCGGCGATAAAGCTGTTCAAACCACTGAGCTAGCTTGGGATATTGCTGCTGCCAATCTTTCCCGAATCGAAGACTGTAGTAACCAATACCAGATACGGCGGCAATATCAACGGCAGTGAGCGTATTATTTAATAAATAAGGAGATTCCTTCAGCTTTTGCTCAAACACGCCAAGCAGTCGCTCAATGGTGGATTGATGTTGTGTCTGTACTGCTGGCTTCGCCCCATCCCCTTTGCGGACTTCATACCATAAGCCAACAATAGTGTCTGTTAAGGTATCTGCTAACTCTTCCCCCTGACGGCAACGGACTTTTTCCAACCGAGCGCTGGGGTAAAAAGCGGGTTTGGGGTAGGTTTCATCTAAATACTCCACAATCAGGGTAGAGTCCCACAAAACCAACCCATCCTCGTCTACTAGAACCGGAACTTTGCCGATGGGAGACAGGCTGAGGAATTCTGGCGATTTGTTTTTAATGTCGGTTTCTTGCAATTGGCAAGGCAACCGTTTCTCTGCTAAAACGATTCTGACTTTGCGAGCGTAGGGTGATCGCTGGGTGTAGTACAAAGTTCTGGGCATGGCACAGTAATTCTATATCGAATATAGGGAATTTAACGTTTATTCAGTCTCAGGGAATATGCGGGTAAATCCAGCTAAAGCTCGCGTTTCCCTGCTAGTTAAATTTCTGCTTTGACTGCTTTCTCTAAACGATTAATTTCACCTTTTGCCTCTTTGAGTAAGGCATTCCAATCGTCTGGAGGGTGACCACTTTCAAGCATTTTCTTAAAAACCCGATAAGCATCTGTGTTACTTTCATAGATTCGCTTAGAGTTCTCATCGTTAACCCAAGCGTAAACAATGATTTTGCTCTCTTGATGATATCGAAAAAAAAGTCGGTACTGCTGAAAAAATTTAGCTCTAAACCAGTGCTTGTAATCATCACCGAGCGTAGTGCCTTGTCGATAATCACTACGTGTTGGATCTTGAGGAATAATATCAAATGCCAGCTTTGCTATGGCAGCTAGACGCTTTGTAGTGTTTTTTCTCTTGTAGTCTTTGGGATATTTCTGACGCAAATGTTCAACCTGCGCCAGAAGTTCTTCAAACTGTTTGAGGAAGAGAGAATGGGCAAATATATTCCACCCATTAATTACTAGCGACTGATTTACAGGCAAATCTATTCATCCTCGTCCGAGAGTGGTGCATCAAGATCAAGATCAACTTCAGCAACTAAGGACTGAACATGGCTGACTAAATCAGAGCTAATCGCTTGTATGTGCTGAGGATTCTTTTCGATATCTCGTGCGAGAAAATTCAGAAATTGCCCAAGTATAGGATCGCTCTCCGTCTGGTCAGCGCGAGAAATCACTACCTGACCGTCAGACTGGATACTGTAGCAGATTTTATCACGCTTATTCAAGCCAAGGACTTTGCGAACAGGCTCAGGGACTGTAGTCTGATAACGATCAGTAAGAGTAGATTCTGAGCATGGGACTGGTTTTACAGCCATAGCGACTTCTAAACCTTTCGGTTAAACTCTATCTCAAAGGTAATGCAGATGCATTGTCTTGTCAAGAGTGGCATACTTAGGTTTGGAGCCTAACGACACAGCTTAGCGGTGTGCGCAAGGGAGCGAGGAACGAGTGGACTTTTGTAGCGCGTTCGTTTCTGGGGACAGGCTGCTGCTGACAGTCCTGGTTGAATTTGGGGCGTTTCCTGTCATCCTGTCAGCTAACAGCTACCTGCTGTTTTCTCAATCATGGATTGCCAACCCCCTGAACAGTTACATATCAAGCATCCACCTGAGCCTCAGCAGTGGGTTAAGTGTTGTGCCTGATTCAACTATGTCAAGAACCCT
>JAFAVL010000595.1 GCA_019242465.1 Chroococcidiopsidaceae cyanobacterium CP_BM_RX_35
TGGGCTACGCTCTTTATACCAATGGCGTACCATCCCAGCTTGGGAGAGAGTAAAGGAAGTGAAAACGCCCAAGGCATAGAGGGAAATTAGCGCATTAACACTGCCATTAAAGATAATAATCAAGATGCCACCAAAGATGCTAAGCAAAATAATGCCATTCGAGTAAACTAGGCGTTCCCCCATTAGTGCTAGTTGTCGGGGCGCAAAGCCATCACGAGCTAAAAGAGAAGAAAGTCTGGGAAAGTCCGCATAACTGGTATTAGCTGCCAAAAGTAAAACCAACAGCGTGGCAAATTGGAGAAAGTAGTATAACGGTCCATCACCTAAAACTTTATGTCCTAACAGAGAAAGCACGGTTTGTTGACCCGTGGGATCGGGAACAATGTGATAGATGTTGGCAAGGTAAGTGATGCCCAGAAACATGCATCCGAGAATTGAGCCCATGTAGAGCATCGTGATCCGGGCGTTCTGCCACTCTGGTGGCTTAAAAGCAGGAACGCCATTTGATATTGCTTCTATCCCCGTAAGTGCCGTACACCCCTGAGAAAATGCTCGCAAAATCAAAAATATTCCGAGTGGTTCTACTGCTTTCGGTACCTCTGGAGTAATTGCATTAACTTGTCCGGTAACTTGATGAAACAAACCACTGATAATCAAGATAAAAATGCTGACAATGAAGGCATAAGTCGGAATCATAAAGATTCTGCCTGATTCCCTTACCCCTCTCAGATTTGCCAGCATGATCGAGAAAATAAATGCTAAGCAAACGGTAATTTTGAACGGCAGCAATTGTGGCACTGCTGAGTTGAGAGCATCTACCCCAGAAGCAATACTCACTGTCACTGTCAGTACGTAGTCGATCATCAGCGAAGCGCCTGCTATTAAACCTGGATAGGTACCCAAGTTATCGCTGGCTACAATATATGCCCCACCGCCACTAGGATAGGCACGGATGGTTTGTTGGTAAGAAAGGGTAATTATTACTAACAGCAGCGCGATCGCCAGAGCAATCCACATGGATTCGCCAAGAATGGCAACGCTCCCTGTTAGCACCAGCACCTTTAAAATCTCCTCCGTTGCGTATGCCACAGATGAAAGCGCGTCGGAGGAAAGCACCGCCAAGGCAGTTGCTCTGTTCAATCTTTCGTGACTGCTAGCACTTGTAGGTAAAGTTTTGCCAATTAAGATTTCTTTGAGTCGAGAAAATGAGGACATAGTAGGCGTGTTTAGATTGGCTGAATTCAGAGACAGCTATCTCTAGCTCGCGATAATTCAGGTAGGTTTGATTATTTAAAGTCTATTTATTACCTGCTTTGGCTTTGTTATATTTCATGTTTAATTTTTAAGACTCACTATCAAGTAATTATCTCAAAAAAAGATGAATTAGTGCTTACAGTAATTTATTTAGAAGATATATTTTAGTTTATAGAATGTTTAATCTATTTGAAATTACTATATCTTGAGATATAGCCCAGATTAAACGCTAACTAAACGCTAACTAAACGCTAACTAAACGCTTATCTCTTTATTAAGAAACAATAAATATGTGATAAGATTTAACTACCTTTTCAGAACAGCTTCCTATACTTAGATTTCTTTAATCGAATAACTTCGTTAAGCCATAGAGGGTCGAGTTCTCATCGGTCTTTATGGGTCAATGGAGATGTGTTGCAGCTCCAGCGCGTCTTCGTTAATCTACTGGCCAATGCCATTAACCATTCGCTGCGTGCTGAAGCTTATAGCGGTATAATTTGGGCAGAGAACCGATTCTCCTCCAGTGACACTACACATAATACGCCTAGTGGTGCACTCTTTGGGTTTCGTTTACCTGCTTACCCATTTCAGCCGCTTTGACCTGCGTGAGATGCCACCTGCTTTACTACGAATTCTACTGGTTGAGGACGATGAACTCTTTCGGCTCGGTCTACGCGTTAGATTGCAACAAGAAACGGGTTTAGAGATTGTTGCTGAGGCTGAAGATGGTGAGACAGCTATAGAATTAGCGAATCGGCATCCTCTTGATATCGTCTTGTTAGATGTGGCTTTGCCCAGAATTGGAGGGATTGAGGCTTGTCGCCAAATCAAGCAGCAACACCCAAACTTGCCAGTTTTAGCCTTGACTTCTCGTTCTCAGCGGTCCCTAATTGCTCAGTTAATTGAAGTGGGGGCTCAGGGCTACTGCTTGAAGGGAATTGCAGCAGAGACTTTAGTTTTAGCACTACGCTCCGTGGTTGCTGGAGCATCTTGGTGGGATTCAACTGCTACAACGGAGATTAGAGCAGCTTTTAAGGACCATATCTCCCCTGACTTATTAGGAACAGCGGATAAACTAACTAATCCATTGACGCAGCGCGAACAAGAGATTCTGGCACTGCTTGCAGCTGGGAAGACCTATCAAGAAATTGCGGATGTTCTCTACATTGTCCCTGGGACTGTGAGGGTGCATGTTCATACAATTTTGCACAAGCTAGAGGTGCCCGATCGGAGTCAAGCTGTAGTTGTAGCTCTCAAAAAAAAGTTGATTGCTACAGACTTATTGGGGTATGGCAATGATTTGTGCAATCGACTTTGGCGTAGTGGGCTATGACTTTCGTCTGCACAGTTAGCTGTGAGGCAGTCGTTATAATTGCAAATGAAGGACAAATTTAATTATCCTTCAGATGATTGAAGTATTGCTCCGCGACCATTCCTGCAATGCTGGGACGTAAATTTGTCGCGGTCATAGGAGTTTTACCCATGCATCCAGCCGAACTCAAGGCACTTTACGAACGAGATTTCGCAGCTTGGGCTGAAAAGACTGCTTACCTGCTGGAACATCAGCAGTTTGAGCAACTCGATCTGCCAAATCTGATTGAGGAGGTTTGGGATTTGTCCAAACGAGAGCGCGATCGGCTGCTCAGTTCGCTTCGGCTAATTTTGCATCATCTTCTCAAGTGGCAGTATCAACCCATGCTACAGTCCACTAGCTGGGAAAATACAATTTATCGCGAGCGGCTAAATCTACAGAGCTATCTGGAGGATAGCCCGAGTCTAAAGCGGTATCTAGAGCCCGAGACGATCGGTAAAGCTTATCGTCTAGCACGGATGGAAGCAATCAAAGAAACTAGACTAGACCAAAAACTCTTTCCAGATGATTGTCCTTATTCTGTAGAACAAATACTAGAGCTTGAGTTTTGGCCAAAAGCAGATAGTTCTGCAGATCCGTAGTGGCTGGTTTTGTTGCAAAAATTTGTCGAGGAAAGGGAACTCCTTAAGAAGGCAGAAGGCAGAGGGCAGAGGGCAGAAGGAATCCCTATAAATAAATTTAGGGGATTTAACAAGGACACATTGAACCAGAGCGCTTCTGCCGTCTCTGTCCAAATATTTCTTGGCTCTCCACGACTGAAGTCGGGGGCTTCAGACCTTAAGGCAAGCGGGAAAACAAATTCTTACCTTCTGTCGCCGACCGAGCTGGAATCAAATTCCAGCTCGCAAGCGGCGATGCATTCCGCACCTTCTGCCCTCTGCCCTCTGCCTTTCTCTGGTGAGGCAGTCGTTATAATTTCAAATGAAGGACAAATCTAATCATCCTTCAGACTGCTCACACCCCAACTATCATGTCTGACGGATTACGACGAATTATCCCAGCGCCTCAACCTGAAATTGAGGAAAACTTTGCTGCTTACCAGGCAACGCGTCAGTTTTACCAAGAGGTTCACTCGCGGACAGAGTTCAAGCGTTACTGCAATTGGTACTACGCAACAGCAGCGGCTCACCGCCAAGAGCTACAGCAGATGCGAGGCGAATTTAATCTTCTCAGTTGGTTTCGGCGAAGACGCTAAGGGAAACCCCAAACAGCAGCTACGTTAAAACTTCCAACTCATTCTCGCGCAGGTGGGCTTTGAATTTTTTATTAAACTTAACCTGAATTGGCAAGTTGGCACTGATTGGTATACCTCGCCACTCATTGGCAAATGCTGCAACTTCCCCTTCTAAGCCTTTGATATCAAATGCTTCACTGCGATGTTCGGGATGATGATATACAACAACAGATTCTTTAACACGGACGCGATCGCCAACTTTCATATAACTTAAACCTAAGATCTCTGCTCCACTAACCTGCACAACCGCCCGTTATTGGTATATTGCGCTTGCTTAGACAGTCTTTTTATCTTCACATAGAAAGAGACGTAAAACTCATGTTAGATCGAGAAAACGCTAGGATAGCATTTGTGGCATTGGGCAAAAGAACAAGTGTTGCGCAAGTATCAGGCTCGCATCTACGTGACTCTCCGACCTTCGGTGCTTGACCCTGCGGGGACAGCGGTGCAGTCGGGGCTACAGCACATGGGCTACGAAACGGTGGAACAGGTGCGTATTGGTAAGTATGTTGAACTTATGCTAAGCGCTGCTGATGAAGACAAGGCAAGGGAGCAAGTTGATCGGATCTGCGATCGCCTGTTGGCGAATCCAGTGATTGAGAATTATCGATTTGACCTGACAGAATCTGTAGACATAGGAGTAGCAAGGTGAAGTTTGGCGTTGTAGTATTTCCCGGCTCGAATTGCGATCGCGATGTCGTCTATGTCACGCGTGACTTGCTGCAACAGCCGACTCGCATGGTTTGGCATGAAACAACAGATATTTCTGATTTGGATGTGGTGGTGATCCCTGGTGGTTTCAGCTACGGAGATTACCTGCGTTGTGGTGCGATCGCTCGTTTTTCTCCCATAATGCGGTGCATTGTCGAACATGCTCGGCAAGGCAAATTTGTCCTAGGTATTTGCAACGGCTTCCAGATCTTGACAGAGGTAGGATTATTGCCTGGGGCGCTTGTGCGGAATCGAGACTTGCACTTTATTTGTGATCGTGTCCCAGTTAAAGTCGAGCGCACAGATCTTCCTTGGACACAAGCCTATGTAGCTGAGCAGATTATTACCCTGCCGATTGCCCACGGAGAAGGGAGATTTTACGCTAGCCCAGATGTCTTAAAACAACTAGAAGATTGCCATCAAGTTTTGTTCCGCTACGAAGTTCCTAATCTGAATGGCTCTACGAATAGTATTGCTGGGATCTGTAATCAGCAGGGGAATGTCTTAGGAATGATGCCCCATCCAGAACGAGCGTCAGATCCAATGCTGGGCGGTACAGATGGGATGAGGCTATTCAAGGGGTTGTTAGAGGGAGTGGGTGCGATCGCTTAAGCGACTATTTCATAGTTAGATAACGGCAGGCGATGACCAGCAGAAATACCCCAAAGGCTCGCTTAATGACAAAGTCTGGTAACGCTAGCGTGAACTTGGCACCAAAGAAAGAGCCGACAAATAGACCCACCACCATTAGGATCGCAGCAGGGATGTTTACCTCACCATTACGGTAGTACTCCAGCACTCCAAACAGACCGAAGGGTAGAAGTAGTGCTGCCAAAGAGGTACCTGTTGCCATCTTTGTACTAAAGCCAACTAAGAGCATCATAGCCGGGACCATAATTGTCCCGCCACCAATTCCAAACATACCTGCCATAACACCACCAAACAAACCAATGCTTAGCAGTGAGATCACCTGAGTAGTAGCCATTAAGCCTCCAATGAGTTATTGAATCTAAATTCTAGTAATGATGTTAAAACTCAATTAGCTACACTCTGTTGTTGTGTGAGCTTGCATACAAATTCTTGTACATCATGTAGTTTTTAATCCGATATTCATTGCGCTGAATTTGCTCAGGAGTCACATCCTTGACAACCTTTGCTGGTCGTCCAAGAATGACTACCCCATCCTCAAATTTGGAATTAGCAGTGACGAGACTTCCAGCTGCTATAAGGCAATTTTTTCCAATCACAGCGTCATCCATAATAATGCTTCCCATACCGATCAAAGCACCATCTTTAATCTCGCAACCGTGAAGAATAACCAAGTGACCAACGCTGACTCTATCGCCAATGAGCAACCCAGGAGTGTGATCGGAATGTAATACACAACCGTCCTGAATATTTGTTTCACGCCCAATTTTAATAGCTGCTACATCTCCGCGTATAACTGTGTTAAACCAGATTGAGGAGTTAGCACCAATTTCTACATCACCTGTGACTGTTGCTGTTGGGGCAATCCAAACATCTTCATGCAGTTTTGGATGCAAGCCGTTAACAGAGATCAGCATATTAGCACCTTGATAATTCTTTTCCAACTTCATACCGTCTGTAACACATCAGCATGAGCAATAATTGGGTTGGAAACATCCGTATAACAGTTGCAATCAGTCGTAATTTTGGGCTTTAATCCTAGCAATTGACGAGCTTCGTCCGGGGTTGCTACTCTTCTACCAATGCCATTAACTATCTTTACTGCTTTCATAACCATCTGGGCATTTGAATTTGCTAACATCCCTTTATCGATATAGCAGGAATCTTCCATACCTACTCGGACATTTCCTCCCAGAATAGCTGCCATACCAAGAACATAAAACATATATTTCCCCGCTCCCATTGCCGTCCAGTGAGTACCTGAAGGCAGTAGAGAGAGCATATGCATTAAGTTTCTCGGTTCTGCTGAGGCTCCACCTTCATGTCCTAGTACGAACAGAAACCTCAGAGAACCTTTAAGTATGCCTTTCCTATGCCAAGACAATGCCTGCTCTATATGCCCAATATCAAATGTATCAATTTCGGGTAGTGCCCCACTCGCTTCAATTTGACTAATTAACCTTTTGACCTGAACAGGAGGATTGATGAAAATAGAATCCTTGAGATTCATCGTTCCAATATTTAGGCTACACATTTCAGGTTTTAATTTCAGTGCTGCTCCAGAATATTCCCATGTCTGGTCTACTCCACGAGTTGACACCTCAATGATTGCCTCTGGTACTCTACTCTTAATTTCATCTATAGCCTCTGCAAATCTTTCAACTCGGTGAGATTCTGTCCCATCATCCTCCCGCACATGTATATGGATGACAGATGCACCTGCCGCAACTGCCTGCTCTGCTGCAATTCCTTGTTCTTTTGGGGTAATCGGTAGATTAGAATTCATAGCTCGCGTTGTCTTATTGCCAGTGATAGCACAACTAATAATTACTGGCTCAGACGGAATTTCAAACATTTTTAACTCCTCACCTTTAATTAAGAAAGTCAGCAGAGATTGTGCCAATTATTACTTAAAATAAAGTTAGTAATTGACATAATATAGAATGCTTTAAGTTAGCTTTAAAAGCTGCCTTATAGATAAAGTAATCTTCAAGATATCTATCTTTCAATGATATTTATACTGATCTTTTAAGAGCAATGGTGGTTTAGGAGCCACCTTTAAAGAAATATTGCGCTGGGATGAGTTGTTTGAGGGTTTGCAGTAATTCCTGCTCCCTAAAAGGCTTGGAGAAATAGGCTGCTGCACCCAGATTCATTGCCAGCTGACGATGTTTCTCTCCACTACGAGAAGTGAGCATGACTACTGGGAGGTGTTTGTAGCTGGGTTGAGATTTGATGTGAGCCAAAAAGCCATAACCGTCGAGTCGAGGCATTTCAATATCGCAAACAATGGCTTGGATGGGTAGCCCAGTTTGGAGTTTTTCTAGGGCATCCTGTCCATCTTTAGCTTGTTCGACACAATAGCCAGCTTTCTCCAAAGTTAAGGCTAGAAAGCGACGGACGTTGATTGAGTCATCCACAACCATAACCGTTTCTTTGTGGCTTAAAGCTGCTGTAGCCTGCGGATGAAGATTTTGTGGGACTAAATGAGGACGAGGCGTTCGACCATGAGCATCAATCCAGTGCATTAATCCTGACACATCAACTAGCGGTACAACTCGACCATCACCCAAAATCGTACAGCTAGTGAACCCTGGCGGCATGGCAATGCTACCCGTAACTTGGCGAACTGTGACTTCCTGCTCTCCCCAGTAGCGCTCGACTTGGATTCCCACCAAAGCATTACCCTGAGCAACCATGAGTACTGCTGGTTGATTAATAGTGGGAACTGCTTCAGTATCTGCCACTTTGGATGGGTGGGAGAAGTGCAACCATTGGCGAAGAGGAATTAGGGGTACCATGCAGCCATCCCAATTCAAGACAGATTGACCTGCGGCTAGGAGGACCATTTCTGGTTGCAGGAGCAGCATTTCTTCCACAGCGTCTATGGGAAAAGCTAGCAGGATGCCTTCACTTTCAACTAGCAAAACCCGGACAATGGAAAGGCTGAAGGGAACAGTAATCGTAAAAGTTGTACCGATGCCAGGTTGGGTATCTAGGCTAATCTCACCACGAACTTGCTGTAATTTGGTGAGTACGATATCCATTCCCACACCTCGACCTGATAACTCAGTCACCTGCTCAGCGGTGCTAAAGCCGGGTGCAAAGATGAGTTCTAGCAAGTCATTATGATTGGCTTGCGCTAGTTCGGTAGCATCCATCCCCATACGCAGTGCCTTGGCACGGATTTTATCAAGGTCGATGCCAGCACCATCATCACTAATAACGATCTCAATTTTGTTACCGCGATAGATTGCACTCATCTCAATCGTACCCTGCTCCGGCTTGCCAGCCGCTCTTCGAGTTGCGGGAGTTTCAATCCCATGGTCGAAAGCATTGCGTAGCAGGTGCAGTAGGGGATCACTCAGCACCTCTAGAATTGTCCGGTCAATCAAGGTGGCTCCGCCATGCACCTCAAGTTCCACATTTTTGCCATATTCCCAAGCCAAATCCCGCACAACTCTAGGGAAGCGACTCACCAGCTCAGAAAAAGGACGCATCCGCACTTGAGTCATGCTAGTTTGCATTTGTTTAGAGGTGCGGGTGAGATCGCAAGCCGTATGCTCAGTATCTTCTAAGCTAATTTCGATATCACTCGTCACCTCTTGAATCTGGACGATGGATTCCATCACCTCTTGAGACAGTAGTTGTAAGTCGCTGTAGCGATCCATTTCTAGAATGTCAAATTTGCTGGTAAGCTCTGTGGAAGAGGATGGGGGGAGGGGGAGAGGGGGAGAGGGAGGAATCGGATGATAAGAGGAGTATACATATCCCCTTGCCCCCTGCACAGCTACTTGATCGTAGGCGCTTCGGAGGCGGAAGTTGGACTGCTCTAATGCCTTAGCCCTTTGACTAAGAGTCACGATCAAATTGCGGAGCCGTCCTAGGTGCAGGTTCAAACCGTTGCGCTCAATGGTCAGTTGCCCAAATAAATCGTTGAGCTGCTCCAACTGCTTCAGCGAAACTCGGATTGTGTTTTCCTGAAGTTCGCTGGTGGTCAATCCTGAAGATGCAGGCTCTAACTGAGTAGGACGAAAGTCCCGAATTGCCGTTGGTAGCTCGTCAGCGGGAATGGCACAGACGCTCTTAGGGAGGGATGTGGGGACGGGTTCCCCGTCCCCTATAAATCCCGTGTCGATGCGATCGACTCCAACGTCCTCTGCTAGCAGTGGTGGTTGTGGGACAGCTACAGCAATGTCCTCAATTGCAACCTCACTCACCTCAACTAACAGTGAGGAAAGGTCAAAATCTATCTGGTGAGATATATCATCTGTCTGATAGCTAGCAGCAGTATCGGTAGTCAGATTTGCTAAGTCTAGCTGGGTGGGTAAAGCTTTAACTTGACCGACAAGAATTAAGGCTTGATTTCGCCGCCATGCTTGGAGCGCTGCAAGAGTGATCGCTCCTACCTGTGCTGGTGCTGCTGTTTGCAGGAGTTGCTCAACTGATTGACAAAGGTGGCTCCAGGCGGGTAGCTCTAGCATCTCCCCCAAGCCATTTAGTTCTTGAGCAGCAATCTGGAATTCTTCTAGTAGGCATTTTGGGTCTTGGCTCACTAAGATGGATTCCAGTCGTTGCAAGCATTCCTCAACTTCTGTCTCAAACAGTAAGACGCACATGTCTTGCCCTTCATCTTCAGATAGCAAGGCAGCAGCATCTTCAGGTTGAGGATCGCCAAGGCGCTGGTGGAGCTGTTCAAAGACTGGATGAGCGTATACCTCTAGCCATGTCTGGTCAACCGCAACTCCCTGGCGGTTGAGGGCGATCGCCTGCCCTAGTCGATCGACTCCTAATAGCAGCATCTGCTCCAACTCCGCGTCAGCTGCCCCATGTTTACCCGTTCTTAGAACCTTGAAGAAATCTTCCAGACGGTGCGCCATCTGGCTGAGCGTCTGAAACCCCATCATTGCTGCCCCACCTTTAATCGAGTGGGCTGCGCGTAAGACAGCATCTAGACGCTGGCTATCAACGCTACTGCTTCCCAAACCTAACAATCCTGATTCGATTGCATTCAGGTATTCTTGAGCTTCCTCAAGAAACTGGAGCTGGATTTCACGCTCGTTATACTGTGGCATGGTTTATGCCGCCTCAACCTTAAAGGTATCCACAGAACCTTGGAGCTGTCGTGCCACCTCTACAGTTTGTTGCAGAGAGCTAGAAATCTGACGAGAGAATTCTGAAGTGCGATTCGAAACTTGAGCCACCTCCTTCATCAGATGAGTCATACTTTGTGAGGTGCTAGCCTGTGAGACTGTCGCGGTAGAAATTGATTGCACTAACTGGTCAATCTCGCTAGATACAGTCATAATTTGCTCTAGACTCTTCTTAGCATTTGCTACTAGTTGTGTTCCTTCCACTACCTGTGCCGTCCCCGTTTCCATCGCCGACACCACTTCGTTAGTTTCTAGCTGAATTTTTTCTACAATCTGTTCAATTTCCTTAGTTGCTGCTGCTGAACGAGCCGCCAGTTCGCCGACTTCTTCCGCTACTACCGCAAAACCTCGACCTTCTTCACCAGCTCTAGCTGCCTCAATACTGGCATTAATGGCTAACAGGTTCGTTTGCAGAGCAATTTGGTTAATCAACGAAATCACTTTAGAGATCTGCTGAGATGACTCACCCAACCGCTTCACCTTCTTGGCGGTTTCCGCAACAGTTTCCCTCAGGTGTAGAATACTTTGCACAGTGTCATCCATCGCTGCACCTCCTGCCTGCGCTGTGGTTGATGCCACACGCGCAACTTGCGCGGCTTGGTTCGCATTAGCAGCCACTTCCTGAATTGAGCAGGACATGGTTTCGACCGAATCTAGCAGGCGCTCAATCTCCTTCGCCTGTCTCATAGATTCATCTGCCAGTTGGCGCATGGCTCCTTCGTCTTCTCCTAGAGCCGCGTTAACCTGAGTTGTTGATTGTTTGACCTGAGTGACTACATCTCGCAGACTTTCAACAATTGAGTTAAAAAAGTCTGCCACAATTCCAATCTCGCCAGCGCTAATTTCTGCCCGTACAGTCAAGTCACCACCAGATGCTGCTTCTACCCCACTTAGCAGTTGTACGAGTTCTTGCTGTAGAGCTTCATTCTGTTGCTGCTGCTGTAAAGCGAACTCGGTTTGCTGACGAGCAATTTCGGTTTGGGCTAACAATTGCTGCTGGGCTGCTTGCGCTTGCTCGACTAGCAGTGCCTGAATCTGTTCAGCCATCTGGTTGATGTTTGTTCCTAGTGTCGCCAGTTCGTCTTCTCCAGTCACGGCAACACGTGTCTCCAATTCTCCCTGCCCTAGCTTTTCCACTACATTGGTCGCGGCTAGAATTGGCTGAGTTGCCCGTTGTGCTAGATAAGCAGCGATCGCACCTACAAGTAAAGCGGTGACTACAGAACCTAAAACAATATCCAATAACAAGTTCCGCTGAGCTGCAAGTGCAGTAGCCGTGTCAATATTTACGAGTGTACTCCAGTTAAGGTCTGGCAATCCTTCCAAATGTTGTGTAGGCGCGTAGGCTAATAGTTGCTCAGTGTCGGTATCTTTCTCGACACTGAATAAAGCGTTAGATTTTCCAGATGCTTGTAGTTTAGAAAAGCTAGGAAACAGCTCATCAATGTTTTTACCTAGATTTTTATCCTGAGAATCAATGATAATTTCCCCTTTGCGATTGACCAAATGGTAATTGTCTCCTGCCTCCGCAAAGTTCTTGAGCGCCTCGTTCAGAGCGGGCATCGGGATGCGAGCTCGTAAAACAGCTATGGTTTTTCCAGTAACAGAGTCTTTAACTGGCACAGCAAAAAAGACGTTGAAAGCTTTTGTCTGTGTCGATTTTCGTGGGTTGGAGATAAAAGGCTGATTGGTTTGGATTACCTTGTCAAAGTAGTCTATACCCTTGAAATTGTTGTTAATACCCAAAGCTGCATTTGTCTTTCCTATTGATTGGGCAATGACATCACCATTAGTATTAATGAGAACCAGGCTCTCATAAACCCGAGAATCTTGGACAGCTTTGGTGAGCAATGCCTCTTTTTCTTGACTAGAAATTAGCCCGCGCATCTTAGGATTTGTGAGACTGGGTATACTCCCTAGTGTCTGAAGCTCGGCGTAGTGGTAGAACAGGAAGCGATTAACCTTATCCACCACACCGTCAGCACGGGCAATTTTAGCTTCAGCGACTTGTTTAGCAATTGACTGTTTAGCAGAAAAATAGGCAATAGTTCCGATGCCCAATACAGGAGCTGTACCAATGGCGATCGCCAAAAAGGTCGCTTTAGTTCTCAGGCTCAGGGCTCGCCATGGGTTCTTGCCACTCAACTTTGTAGTTGCGTTGTCTAAACGCGCCTCGCGAGCATCCTCTTTCACACCATCAGCCGGGTTAATCTGTAGGGCATCATTGCCATGATCGTGACTTACTACGCTGCCATCCTCAAAGCCATTATCTGTGACGCTTGCTTGGGGCAGGACAGGTATTGTTACAACCAGATCTTTAACTTTTCCGTTTGCATGATTTGAGTGTGCCATGAATTCAAATTCCTCTAAAGAGTACAAATAAAGTTGGAGGTGTAAACTCTTAACGAAAAGGCTCGTTGCTACGCAAAATTGGTGAATGCACTATTGCCTCTGCATCTAGAACTAGCAGCACTTCTTGGGGTTGCAAGATACAGCCCTGGAGATAGGGGACAAGAGTTGGTGCAACAACACCAACAGGAGACTGGATTGCGTTAGAGGGCGATCGCATAACACCCTTAACCTCCTGAACTACTAATCCCAGAGGAATGTTGCCCACTCGAACAACGATGATGTTATGGTGCGGAACATCTAAATTCAGGGTTTGTAAATCTAGCATTTGGGGCAGATTGATCACCCAAAGCACTTGACCACGCTGGTGTAGCAAACCGAGAACACAAGCGGGCATATTTGGCATCAGCGTGATCCGCCTAGCTGGCACAACTATTGCCTCTTGTACGTGAGGCATCGACAGCACAGCAGGTGTCAGTTGATCGAGCTGGAATTTTAGGTAAGCTTTCCCTACCTTCTGCTGTTTACTTGACGCATTCAACGTAGCTTCCTTCTGAAAGAACGTTGATTGAGCTGTAAGGCTTTGAATATTCATTGATTAGTTCACAACAGATTTGACAGCCCGAACAAGTTCCTCGCGACCAAAGGGTTTGGTAACATAAACATCAGCACCTTGCTTCATGCCCCACAGCCGATCTAGCTCCTGGCTTTTAGAACTACAGATAACAATCGGCAGTTTTTGTGTAATAGGATTCTTCTTCAAGCTACGACATAACTCAAAGCCATTTCTTCCGGGCATGACCACATCTGTTACAATGACGTCAGGCTTTTGTTGCACAGCTTTATTCATCGCTTCCGCTGCATCCGTAGCACTAATGACACTGTAGCCACCTTCGCGTAGATAGTTACTAATCAACTCCATTTCAGAAGGTGTATCTTCAACAACTAAAACTGTCCGCATAATTGACTTCCTCTTTGAATTTTAGATAATGGAATTAAGAAGATTCAGGTGAGATATCGGAAAACCATTTTGAGCAACTCTGATTGCGTAAAGGGTTTTGTCATGTACTCGGTTGCACCTGTAAGCTTAGCTTTGGCTCTGTCGATCAAACCTGTGTTGCCTGTAACCATAACAATAGGCGTTGACTTAAACAGGGAATGGTTTCTGATGAGGCGACATAATTTGTAGCCATCAACCGTTGGCATTCCTACATCTAACAAGATTAAGTCAGGTTTAATTCGCATAATTTCTACCAGCGCCTTGACTGAATCTGTAATTGTGAAAACTGAGAAATTCCGATTTTCTAGAAAGCGGTCAATTTCATTCAAAATTGTTGCACTATCATCAACACAAGCAATAGTATACTTTCGCTCTCGATATAAAGTTGGTATATCAGCGAAAGTTAAGTTAGAAGCGCTATTAGTTGGTACTCCAGTTCTAGGTTGATCTTCTAAGCCGACATGGCTACTATAAAAACTTGGTAGCAGATTGAAAGGGAATTGAGGTTCGCGTAAGCAAACTGTTCCTTCTACTATTAAAGGATGTAAGGTTTGAGCCACTTTGAGAGCATCTTGATTGAAGATTGCAGCAAGATGGCGAAAACTAAATCCTTGCAAAATTCTGCTCAACTTGTTTTTTTGCTCAGATGCAAGTCTCTGAGTTTGAGCTTGATTAGACAGGTAAGGTATCTGATAAGGTGATCGAATTTCTGGACTTAAAGCTTGCCAATCTTGCAACTGCTTTCTACAGGTATCTACAAGCGAACGAAAATCAAACTGACAAAATGTAGGCAACTTGTTGAACTCAGGATAAAATACACAAGTTCCTTCTGTCAATAGCAGGAATAGCTCGATAACCTCCTTTAGCAATTTTTCTACTAATGTTGTTGCTTGTGTAGAAGTAAGATATCGTTGCTGAACTAGCCAACAAATTGCTTGGTAATCGAGATTTTGGTTTGGCTGATTGCGAATTTCAGTTTCAAAGTTTAAACGTACTTGAGTCCGAACATCACTAGTAAGAGCTTTAACCTGGTAGCTTAAGCATCGCAGATGTCGCTCAAGTCGCTCGAAGGGATCAATTGAATGACTGGCGTAGATTAGCTCTCCGTTTTTTAAGTAAATTGACCAAGTAATTGAATCATTTAATACTTGTAAACAACCACTACTGCGAGAGCTAAATAATTGCTCAACTACGTTAATTGGGAGGGTTTTAGCATTTACAGAGCTAACAGTAGCTGCTATGTTCATCTGGAGATATACAACAAGATAGATTGCACAATGGTTATATTAATCCTCACTAATAAACCTTGTTTTGTCTTGCGTACATCCACTAGTTTTCATTACACAAGCTAAATAGTTCTATTCCATATCTTTGACTGAAATTCAAATTTTGTCTACGTGTATCTACAGTAGATTTGTCATGAGAGGTTAAAATTTCCAGTTTTAAACCTAGAAATCTGACTCAAGTACAGAGTTTTTAGTTAAGTAAAATCGAGGAATAGTCTCCTTGTGAGGAAAGGGTGCTGCACCCTGCCCCCTGCCCCCCTGCCCTCTTCACTGGGGGCAGTACCGCTCCAACAATTTGCATCTCCCCTACCCCCTGCCTCTTCTCTCCCGAAATTAGAGCTTCGTGCCGCATTCAGGACAGAAGTTGTTGTGACTCGTGTTTTTCGCACCGCAACTGCTACAGTAAACCAGTTCTAGAGATTTTTCTAACTGGGGACGCTCCGGTAAACCGACCATCTGAGCATTGCTCTTGCCGGGAGCCACCATTGGATAGCAATTCTCGTCCTTTGTGACATGGGCATCGACTAGTACAGGACCACTATGAGCTAGCATTTCGGCGATCGCATTTGACAATTCAGCTCGTTCGCGAATTACCATCCCTTTAATGCCATACGCCTTTGCCAGTAACTCAAAGTCTGGCATCGCCGCTTGCATATTTGAGGAGGAGTAACGCTCTCCATAAAATGTTTGCTGCCACTGGCGCACCATTCCCTGCCAGCCGTTGTTAATAATCACCGTCTTGACGTTAATGCCATATTGTGCCAAAGTCCCCAACTCCTGGAGATTCATCTGGAAACTGGCATCACCACTGATACAAATGACTTCTGCCTGCGGCAGTGCTACCTTAACGCCCATAGCAGCTGGCAAGCCATAGCCCATAGTGCCCAAACCAGCACTAGAAATCCAGCGACGGGGACCATTCTTGAGAAATTGAGCCGACCACATTTGATGCTGACCCACATCAGTTGTGTAGTAAGCTTGTGGGGCTTGACGACTCAGTTCTACAACCACTTCTTGCGGCGATATACTATCGGCATGATGCGGCACGATGAGGGGATAGTCTTGTCGCCAGCGGTTAACCCGGTTCAGCCACTCCTGAGTTTGGTTTAAAGCAACTAAGTCACTGGCTGAGTGACAGCGACGCAGCAAGTCAAGCAACACTTGCCGAACATCGCCCACAATTGGCACTTCTGGAGCGCGGTTTTTCCCTACTTCAGCCGGGTCAATATCTATGTGGATGACTTTGGCACGAGCCGCAAATTCATCTAACTTACCAGTCACGCGGTCATCAAATCTCGCACCTACGGCAATGAGCAAGTCACACTCACTCACCGCAAAGTTAGCGTAAGCTGTGCCGTGCATTCCCAACATGCCTAGAGCTAGGGGGTGGTTCTCGTCAAATACCCCTTTGCCCATCAGTGTTGTTGTGACAGGGATGTTAAAAAGTTCTGCCAATTGCTGAACTTCTGCATGGGCACCCGCTGAAATTGCCCCACCGCCGACATACAGTAGTGGTCGCCGTGCCTTCTGTATCAGTCGCACCGCCTGGACGATCTGACGGGGATTTCCCTTCACCGTGGGGCGATAGCCTGGTAATTTGACATCTCTCGGCTCTACTGGTGTATAGTCAAATTCCTCTAAGCCCACATCCTTGGGTATGTCAATTAAAACTGGTCCCGGACGCCCAGTGTTGGCAATGTAAAAGGCTTCTGCCACTATCTGCGCCATTTCTCCAGGATCGCGCACGACATAAGAGTGCTTGGTAATGGGCAGCGTAATGCCATAGATATCGGTTTCCTGAAAGGCATCAGTGCCAATCGCCTTGCGCGCTACCTGCCCCGTGATCACAACCATTGGGATCGAATCCATGTGGGCTGTGGCAATTCCCGTTACCAAGTTAGTTGCCCCAGGTCCAGATGTACCAAAGCAAACACCCACTTTGCCAGTAGCACGAGCATAGCCATCAGCAGCGTGAGCTGCGCCTTGTTCGTGCCTAACTAGGATGTGTTGAATACCGCCAGCAGCTTCTACCCGGTACAACTCATCGTAAATCGGGAGAATTGCCCCGCCTGGATAGCCAAAAATATGCTGAACGCCGTGGCGCTTAAGGCTGTCGAAGAGGGCGAAGGCACCAGTCGCACGTCGTGCCACCTCAGGTAGTGACAAAGACGCTTCTGGCTTGAATGCGGGAGCTTGGGTGTCTGGGGAGATACTTTGTGAACGCGATCGCACTGGGGGACCTCACGCAATTGCTAATTTGAACAGTGGAATATTTTGTATTTAAAAATGCATTTTGACAGAGATGCTTTGTTCCATCTTGGCATCAATCTGCATCTTTTGAGCAAAAAATCAGTTACTTCAACACTAGCTTATATCCTGAAAACCTTGACGCGTATTACGCCACGCCCAGAGTCCTACCAACGAGACTACAACACTCATAGCCAGAAGCACGAGCCGCATCCCTATGGCTTCAGAACCGACTGCTTTGCTGACAGCATCAGTCAGCGGTCCGGTGATTGCTAAGGGTAAACTCAGAGCAATATTGATGGCGTTATTCTGAAACCCGAAGACTTTACCACGCATTGATTCTGGTGTTTGCTGCTGAATCAGCGTCTGCATTGGTACGGCAATCAGAGAGGCTCCTAAGCCTAGCAGGGCACTGAGTGTTAAACCCAGTTGCAGATTTTTGGTGAAGCTAAACAAGCTTAAAACCAGCCCAACACTCAAAAACCCAATCAAAGACAGAGGCTTGTTGTCAAAGCGATCGCCCCAGTGCCCTAAAATCGCAGCACCAAATACCATACCCACCCCAGAGGCAGCCAACAGAAAGCCGAATTGAGTTGGCTTGAGACCAATATCTACAGCTAGATCGATTGCCAGTACAGTTAAGGCGGCAAACGCTGAGAACAAGACCGTTAGTTGTAGCAGAGCATTCCAGATGAGGGGGTTTTTCTTCAGATAGCCCAGTCCTGCCTTGAGGTCGCTCACAGGTCGAACAGTTGTTAGTTTAGGAGTCTCAAGGATTTCTCTTCTAAAAGCTGTCAACTGGATCGCGCCAGCAGCCAATAGATATAACCCACCAATTAAGAGCTCTCGACCATAGGCTTTGTTCCAGCCTCTCGCCAGACTCAACAGCGGCTCCCCTATGGCAAAACCAACAATCAAAGCCCCCATCATCGTTGTGGTGAAGAGTGCGTTGGCTGACATCAAATTTTCGTGCCGCACCAAAAGTGGAATGGCAGCTTGCTCGGCTGGGGCAAAAAATTGCGTTACGGTCGAAATCGCGAACGCAATCAGTAAAAGAATAGCGAACTCCTTAGGTAGCAGAGGTATAGCCAAGGTAAAGAGAGCGCGAATGAGATTGGAGCCAACCAGAATCGGTTTTTTGCCAAAGCGATCGACAAAAATGCCAGCTGCGGAACCAAAGAGAATTGCTGGCAGCGTAAAGGCAATCATCAGTGCCGAGCGCATGGAATTCTGAAAACCCGGCAGAGGCGGGTATTCACTCAGTAACGCAATCAGCAAGACAAAGAAAACTTTATCTGCGACTTGGGACAGTATTTGCCCACTCCACAGCGCTAAGAAGGGTTTGTTGCCTAGTAGAGCCTTAAACCCTTGACTAGAAGAGCGATGTTCAGTCGGCAACATCTAAAATATGTTTGTGAGTTATTCAGTCCAGACTAACTTCTGTTTCACCCTAAAGGATAGCTCCCCTAGGAGGATGCCTTCAAGAGGGCAGGGGGCAGGGGGCAGGGGAGCAGGGGGATTAATGCTTTAAAAGCCAGGGTGATGGATTGTTGACCATGGTTACTAAGATGCCCAAAACTCGGTTGTAAGTTGTATAAATTTCTCTGGCTGCTTCAACGCCTAAATAATCGCATTTGACTGCGAATTTGAGCCATGTTTGAGTTTCTGCTGCTTCTGCTTCAGAATCGTTCAATTTAGCTACAAAAGCTGCCTCGTAACGCCGTTTCCTCCATGCTTCTGCTAAATTAGCGCAAACAGAACGCGACGACCGACGAATTTGGTCAGTCAACGAATATCTCTCTTCCACAGGAAACTTCTTGGATAGTTGAAAGATTTTCATGGCTGCGTCAAATGCCATTTGGTAAACTTCTAAGTCTTCATGGCTTTTAATTGCTTCTTTTCCCATCTCCCCTGCCCCCCTGCCCTCTTCACTGGGGGCAGTACCGCTCCAACAGTCTAACCAAAAACCCGGCGGCACTCATTCGCACAACTGGGGAGGAAACACAAAAGCCTTGCACAAGTTGGGGTGATCGCCATAGGTCTAAATGTGACACTGGTGGTTGGGCATAAAAGCTTTCTTCTCCACTGCCTAGTAGCGCTGAACTCCTGTGGGTAAATTCATCGTGGCTGAGCCGATGGATGGGAAAGTTACCCGTTAACGGTACACCCCAGCCATCTAAGGCAATAAAAGCCTTGACTTGCCCTCCTGAGAGTTGCCAACCCCACGCCGCCCCAATTGCTCCAACGACACCAGCACTAAAGCTGATGAATACAAGTGGCGGATAAATTGGAACCCGTTGCCTCTCAGATAAAAACTGCAAGATGTGAAAGGCGGAGACGGCTGAGTAGTCTTGAGCTGGAAATATATGTATCTCTCTCGCTCGATAGCCCTCGCTCTGTAGCCCTGTCAAAAATCCTTGTGTGAGTTCTGGGCTATGGATTCCCGGACAAATCACAATGCTCATGCGACTCTTGAATTTTTAGTTAGAATTGCCCCATCCTATCCCCCAGTAGGGGATGTTAGTATGGAACTTAGCAGATATATTTTGCGATCTGATGTGGTTTGGTTGAGCGTTCCTGAAGGGACAGATAGTTTAGCTAAACCTCTAAAAAGTTTATTTAACTTAAGGAGAGTAAATTGGTTGTCACTCCAGAAAAACACCAGCATTCATCAGGGCAGTTGACGGGCAAGGATCGAGTTGCCGTCTTGCTTATGGGCTATGGTGAGGTCGAGAGCTACGAGGATTTCGCTAACTATAATGAGCAGGCTTTGAATCTTCTCACTGCCAAGTTTGCGCCAGTACCTACCTGGATTTACCCACCACTGGCAAAGATTTTAGCGCTGTTTGATCGGCATGAGTGGGGGCATAAGCACGGGTCTTTCATTTCGCCACACAATGCGATCTTTGAACAGCAACGGGCTGGGATAGAAAAACATTTACAAGACACTTGGGGCGATCGCGTCCAAGTCTTTAAAGCCTTCAACTTCTGCGCCCCGTTCTTACCTGAGCAGGTTTTGACTGAAATCAAGGCTCAGGGTTTTGATAAACTGCTGATTTATCCTCTGTTGGTTGTTGATTCCATCTTTACTAGTGGTATTGCAGTTGAGCAAGTTAATAAAGCTCTCGCTAGGCTGGTGGATGGGACAGAACATTGGGTGAAGGGACAACGCTACATTCCTTCGTTTTATAACGAGATAGACTACATTGAACTGCTCGCTCGCATGGTCGAGGAGAAAATTGCCACCGATTTAGCAGCAACACACCTGCCTTCTCAGATCGGGATTGTGCTGATGAACCATGGTTGCCCTCACAAGGCAAAAGGGTTCACTTCTGGGATTGTAGAAAGTCAGGAACTGTACGAGCGGGTGCGGGAGCAGTTGATTTACCGCTATCCTTTGATCTCGATTGGTTGGCTGAATCACGACACGCCTCTAATTGAGTGGACGCAGCCTAATGTTGAGTTGGCAGCCAAGAATTTGATTGAGCTAGGTGCAAAGGCGGTGGTATTAATGCCGATTGGCTTTGCGACAGAGAATCATGAAACTCTGTTGGATGTGCATCACATTATTCATGCCTTGCAACATCGGCATCCACAGTTGAGCTACGTCCAAATGCCCTGCGTTAATGACCACCCCGATTTCTTGAAGATGGCTGCTCAGTGGGCTGCTCCCCAAATTGCAGCGCTGTTGTCAGAGCAGGCAATTGCGGTTAATCCGCAGGTGGCTGAGCACAATGGGCATCACCATCATCACCACGAGCATCACCATTACTAGGTTGAACGTAGAAGCAGGCTAATAACGCTGAAACGCGCTCTTGGGAGGAAAGGGAAAAGAGCGCGTTTGCATGTTTATTCTTGTGAAAGCTGATGGTGATTGAAGGCTAAGGGTTTACAATCGAGGAAAGTAAGTTCGATTACTTTTTCGGTCGCGTCAGTTCCAATCCACACAATCAACAAAGATCCTTGCAGAATCAAGCCGATTTGAAGCAGTTAGGGATTGATGAAGCGTTTAATGGGCAATCTCT
Source organism: Chroococcidiopsidaceae cyanobacterium CP_BM_RX_35 (assembly GCA_019242465.1). The sequence continues at coordinate 21,280 of JAFAVL010000595.1, forward strand.
GTTGCTGCAAATCTTTTCAGACGGCTTAACTGCTCCTGAGACGGGTAGATACATTTCTGAATATGGGATTACTATCACCAGAAGGGTTGAGGTGAGTTCTATCGAAGCCGCTGGCGCGATTGATATCAAATACTTCTATCCAGACGGCAACCTTGACGCCACCCCCGAAGTTTCCACAATTATTCCCAAGATTTATAAATCAGAATGAAGCTTCATACCATTTCTAAATCAGATTTCAAACAAATAGATAGCTCCCGGCTGGTGATTGCGGATGAACATGCGAGAAAATTTGCGGCTATTGAGCTCGGTGACAGACTTGGATGTTATGGGATCAGTTGGAGAAGTGAACTAGTAGAACCAATCGTTGCGCTGTCACCGAATAGGCTAACCGTCTGGATTGGCGTCGATCAACAGTTGGCAGCGATTGATCTGCCTACTAACCGCATTCGTGTTGCCCTCACTCTCAATACCAATATTCTTCAGCTCTTGAGTCTGGAGGGGTTTACTGCCGTTCTTACAGAAACAGAAGTTATACTTTTCAACCCAGATTTTTCCATTCGGTTGAACAAAGGTCTACCTGACGTAGCGGAAGGAATATCGATTGTTGGCTCTGATTTGGTAATTCGGTTGATGGAAGAAGCTAGTTTGATATTAGATCCTCAGACAGGAACTACAAGTTATCCAAAGTTTTAGGTAGTGTTTCCCATCGCTAATACTGCCTGCTAGTATGCCCAAATAGGTATATTAGACTATGGCAGATAAACCTGTTTATTAGCTCGGTTCATCTAGAGACGACCTTTCCAACTTCCCAGAGGAGGTTCGTCGTCGAACTGGCTTTCAACTGCGGGCTATTCAGCGTGGTCAAATCCCCACTGACTTCAAACCAATGCCTGTTGTTGGTACAGGTGTAGATGAGCTTCGCAGATGAATTATTGCAAAAGCAATGGTTAGCAATAGTAACGATC
>JAFAVL010000077.1 GCA_019242465.1 Chroococcidiopsidaceae cyanobacterium CP_BM_RX_35
CAGACAGTTCCCCCGCTTCGGACAGTTCGCGTAAACCATCCGCCAACCATGCCTCTTTTTCCACATCCCGTGAAAAGTCAGACTTATTTGCTGGTCCTGAACGTGTTGAGACAAGCCGCATCAACGATCCGGATCGTCATTTTCCTGGCGATGTAGGCGTTCGCAGCGACGCTGAGGAGTATCAATGGGAAAGAGTGCTGGAAGTTCGCGATAAGTCGGTTACTATCGCCGATGTTTTCCTAAGTGATTGCTGTCTCATCCTCAAACCAGCTTGCTGTTGAGGTCGAGAGAGCACGGGCATGGGCAAGGGAGCGTGGCCTTGCTCTTTCGCTCTTTGTTGGATGGCGATCATTTATCGAACAAGCTTTGTTTTGGAGTGAGCAGCCGCAGACCAAAGGTCCTCGTTTGGCTATGATATTAATCTAAGAGCGCTTGGTTGAACTTGAGGTATCAGAATCAGGAGCTGAGGCTTGGCTCACTGCACTAGCTTCAACAGATGACCTCAACTAACACCTAACACCTTGAGATAGAACAAGTAATAGCGACTGTAGTAAATTTTAAAGGCTGCGGTGCGAACATGGGCGTCGCGCCTGTAGGTCTTTTGCTATACCCCCCCAACTCTGCTCCTGACTCTTTATAGAGTTTCACAGGACTCTGTACCAAATATGATTAAAGAGCCGTTGAGAATTGCCAGTAGATATGCCTGTGTTTGAAGGCATTGAATCAATTAATGTACTAGTTGTAGGTGCCAGCCAGGGGATCGGTCTGGGGTTTGTACGACACCTGTTATGCGACGAACGCGTAGGGCAAATCTATGCCACCTGTCGCGATTGTCAACAATCAGAGAACCTGGCCGCGCTCTTGGCACAATATCCGCACCGCCTGAGTTTAATTTCTATGGATATCACTGATGAAGAACAGATTGCCCAGAGCATGACCCAACTTCAGTGCAAAGTCGATAAACTGCATCTCGTGCTCTACTGCGTCGGTTTCCTACATGAAGGCAATATTCAACCAGAAAAAAGCTTACAGCAGCTTCGTGCTGACCACTTGCTGCGCTACTTCCAGGTCAACAGCATTGGTGCTGTGCTACTCGCTAAACATGTGCTGCCGCTGCTTAAGCATAGCGAGAGCAGTGTGTTTGCCAGCATTTCTGCCAAGGTTGGTAGCATTGGTGATAACCAATTAGGCGGCTGGTATGGCTACCGGGCTTCTAAAGCAGCGTTGAATATGTTTATGCGAACGGTTGCAATTGAATACGGTCGTAAAAGTCCCAAAACTCTCGTAGTCTTACTCCATCCTGGCACCACAGATACAAGTCTATCTCAGCCCTTTCAACGCAGTGTTCCCTCAAATAAGTTATTTTCTGTTGAACGAACAGTAACCCAACTGTTGGCGGTCATTGAGGGGTTACACTCGGACGATAGTGGGCAGTTTTTCTCCTGGGACGGCAGCCTTCTGCTCTGGTAAGCATACTGGAATCGCTTATTAGCAATTTAAATCGAAATGCATGTTATAAATTTTACAAATCTAGAGACATGTATTCGAGTTTCGCAATCGGTTGTTTTGTCTTATTCTGCTCAAGTAGGCTGTGAAGTAACACATAAGATAAAAATGACAGAAGATCATATCCAAGCCGAGTTCCCATTCCAAGTAATGTTACAGTTTCTGAAACTCACTCAAGCGCCGTTAAGAAAGCTACTAAACCAATGTCAATTGTCAACAGGGCTGATGCAGGCGGGTGATTCAGCTCTCATCATTGACTGTGATTCTCTATTGGATGTTAAAGAACTGGGGCAAGAGCAAGCCAAAAACCTAGCTTCAACAGCTGAAATTTTGGGAATTCGGTGGATTTTTATTCGCTACTACGGAAAACCTCTCTATGCCTTCAATTCTAGCCTTTTGCTTCATTGTTCCGACTACGGGTAATAGGCGAAGGTAGGTTTCTTGATACATGAACCATTGTTACTAGTAAATTCACCAGAGTATTGTCTTCAAATATTCCCTCTAGCAAAAATTGGCTTTGTTAGTACAAACGTTATCTCAAATATGGGACTTGAAGTGGACTATAAATACTGACATTTTTGGTATAAGTTACAAAACTTGAATTTAATTTAAGCAATCTGATTTAATTAATTTAAGTGTTCGATTTAACCTTGAATTGATGCTGGCATTAGTGTCTCTACTCATCATGTATTTGCAGTGACGGCAGCAGACACTTGTTGCTTTTGATCAACCAGACAATGTCCACCAATGCCAGAGTAACTCCTATTGCTTGTTGTGCAGTTAGATGATCAACTACGATCGGCAGGGACTGAAGCAGCATCACTGCGATACAGTCTAATAATGACCAAGGCTGATAACTGACCTTCCATGAGCGTTCCTCCTTCTGCTTCTACCTTCCCCGATCCTGCTAATGCCAAGCTGATGCCGCGTAACGCTGACTACCGGAAGCTGGATTGCACAAAGCTCTCACCCATGTTTCAACACTTCGTGGAAATTAAGGAGCAGTATCCGCATGCCCTGCTGTTATACAGGTGCGGAGATTTCTTTGAAACCTTTTTCCAGGACGCTATTACAGTTTCTAGGGAACTAGAACTCGTGCTTACCAGCAAAGATGGGGGGAAGGAGATTGGGCGAGTGCCGATGACGGGAGTTCCACACCATGCCTTAGAGCGGCACTGCGCGATGCTGGTGGAAAAGGGCTATGCAATCGCGATTTGTGACCAAGTTGAAGATGCTGCTGCTGCTGTTGGTTTGGTGCGACGGGAAGTAACACGCGTCCTGACTCCTGGAACGTTGCTTGATGACGGGATGCTTAAAGCTCGCCGCAATAACTTTTTGGCAGCTGTGGTGATCGCAGGGGAGCATTGGGGCTTAGCATATGCAGATATTTCAACTGGGGAATTCTTCACAACCCAAGCCAGCCATCTAGAGCAACTGACGCAAGAGCTGATGCGCTTGCAGCCTTCGGAGGTACTGGTGCCGACTAACGCTCCAGACTTAGGGAGTTTACTGCGACCTGGAGAAAAGTCTGAGCATTTGCCGAGTTGTTTGCCTACACAATTTTGCTATACGCTCAGGTCGCAAAATCCCTTCACTCAGCCAGAAGCACGAGACAGGCTACTACAGCAGTTTAGACTGCGATCACTCGAAGGACTAGGCTGTGCCCACCTCCCCCTTGCTGTGCGAGCCGCTGGCGGCTTGCTGGAATATTTGGCAGAGACTCAAAAAGAACATCAGGTACCGCTCCAACCGCTACGGACTTACACTGTCAGCGATTATTTGGTGCTTGACCACCAAACGCGGCGCAATCTTGAAATCACTCAAACTGTCAGAGATGGGACATTTGTTGGCTCTCTGTTATGGGCACTAGATAAAACTAGCACAGCGATGGGTGGACGAACTCTACGGCGATGGTTTTTGCAACCCTTGATCGAACTCAAAGGCATTAGGGCACGGCAAGATACCATTCAGGAACTGATAGAAGATAATGCCCTGCGACAAGACTTGCGGCAACTATTGCGTCAAATTTATGACTTGGAACGGCTGTCTGGGCGTGCTGGTTCAGGGACGGCGAATGCTCGCGATTTAGTTGCTCTGGCAGATTCACTACTAAGACTACCAGAATTGGCTAGCTTAGTGGCGGCAGCGCGATCGCCATACCTCAGAGCTTTACAGCAGGTGCCACCTGTTTTAGAACATTTGGGACACCAGCTACGGGCTCATCTAGTAGAGTTGCCACCAATCTATCTCACCGAAGGCGGCTTGATTCGACCTAGTGTTAACCCTCAGTTGGACGAAATGCGTGCCACTGTAGAAGCAGATCAACAATGGATTGCCAGTCTAGAAGTTTCGGAGAGAGCCCGGACGGGAATTCCTACAATGAAAGTGGGCTTTAATAAGACCTTCGGCTACTACATTAGTATTACCCGTGCGAAAGCCGACCAGGTTCCAGATAATTACATCCGCAAGCAAACGCTGACGAATGAGGAACGCTACATTACTCCAGAGCTAAAAGAGCGAGAAGCGCGAATTCTGACGGCGCGGGAGGATTTGAACCAACTAGAGTATGAAATTTTTGCTCAGTGGCGCTCTGAGGTGGGAGAACAGGCAGAACTAATTCGCCATGTTTCTCGCGCTGTGGCAGCAGCTGATGTCTTGTGCGGTTTGGCTGAGGTAGCGGTATATCAGGGTTACTGCCGACCTCAGATGGTTGAGGGAAGAGAAATTACGATTGTCGATGGGCGTCATCCAGTGGTGGAGCAGTCGTTGCCATCTGGGTTTTTTGTGCCGAATTCGACGGAGTTGGGGAGTCGGGAGGAGGGGTTATCGAACCGCAGAGACGCAGAGAACGCAGAGGAACGAGGGGAAGAGATTTCTCCCCATCGCCCCATCTCCCCACCTCCCTATCCTGACCTTATTATTCTTACGGGTCCGAATGCGAGTGGGAAGAGTTGTTATCTCAGACAGGTGGGGTTGATTCAGTTGCTGGCTCAGGTAGGAAGTTTTGTGCCAGCAAGTTCGGCGCGGTTGGGGATTTGCGATCGCATTTTTACGCGTGTTGGGGCGGTGGACGATCTAGCGACGGGACAGTCTACGTTTATGGTGGAGATGAATGAGACGGCAAATATTTTGAATCATGCTACCTCTCATTCTCTGGTATTGCTGGATGAGATTGGTCGGGGGACGGCGACGTTTGATGGGTTGTCTATTGCCTGGGCGGTGGCAGAGTACTTGGCAACTGCTATCCGCTCTCGGACAATTTTTGCAACTCACTACCATGAGTTGAATGAACTGGCATCAATTTTGCCTAATGTGGCAAATTACCAGGTGACAGTGAAGGAGCTACCAGATCAAATTGTGTTCTTGCACCAAGTCCATCCAGGGGGAGCAGATCGGTCATATGGGATTGAAGCCGGGCGACTGGCAGGTTTACCAGCGACGGTGATTCAGCGGGCGAAGCAGGTTATGGGTCAGATTGAGAAGCACAGCAAGATTGCGGTGGGGCTGCGGGCAGGAAGTCAGTGAGATTTATCGGTATCGATTTGGGCTGGCGATCGCAACCGAGTGGTTTATGTTGCTTAGAGTGGTTACATGGACAACTAGAATTGGTAGCTTTAGACCGAAAAGCTGAGATTGCTGATGTCCTCAGTTGGGTTGATAGCTGTGTCCATCCTGAAGCTCCAGCCATGATCGCTGTAGATGCCCCAACGCTCATTCCTAATTCGACTGGCATGCGGCTACCCGATCGCCTAAGTCACCAATATTTTGGACGCTATCATGCAGGTTGCTATCCGGCAAACCTTGGTCGCCCTTTTGCCCAACGTACTGTTGGCTTCGGCTTAGAGCTGGCAGCTAAGGGGTTTGCTCATGCTCCAGAAATTGTGCCTCAGCAGCTTGGTCGATACCAAATCGAGGTGTTTCCCCATCCAGCAATTGTGCACTTATTCGGCTTGGAGCGGATCTTAAAATACAAAAAGGGCAGCCTTGACGAACGACGATTGGAGCTGGAAAAACTTCGCACTTTCATCTTGACTGTTTTGCCTACTCTTAAGCCTCGGATTAATTTACAACAAAAAAGGCAAAAGCTGGAAATACCTCTTTTGCCTTCTGGTGGTACTGCCCTCAAAGCTATTGAAGATCAGCTAGATGGCTTAATTTGTGCTTATGTAGGGGCACATTGGTGGTACTGGGGCTTAGAGCGTAACTGGGTGTTGGGTAACCTCACTACTGGCTACATTGTGGTGCCCAACGCTTGCTCCGTTCCCCTTTAAAGGTGAGGCAAATCGATGGATCAAGACAGCATTAGGGTCTGCCCAGACAGTTAGTCTCGGTTCGTAGGGACTGGAAAGATACTGGTGTTTCGGCAATATGCGTAGTGATAAACCCTGTAAACCAGAGGTGGTGTAAATGATATTAGCCGTATAGATTCTACGACCACCATCCTCTCCCTGGCATTCCATCACTACTGGCATGCCATGCACGATCTCCCCGCTCGCATCAACAGCCCCTTGGTAAAGTTCCACTTGTACATCAGTCGGGGCGAGAGTTGCTAAATTTACCTTGGCTTTGACGGCAATAGTTTGATTCACCTGAATCTCGGCAGGTTCAGTGATATCTATACTTTCGATTTTGATGTCAGACCAGTGAGTCGCTACATTCTCTTGCCAACGGGCTAAATCCTTAGCTGGGGTAAATTGCTTGGCTGTTAAGGTGTGGTAGCGATCACTCGCGGGGAAATAAGCTCGCTTTGCATACTCCCGTACCATTCGCGCCGTATTGAAGAACGGGCAATTTGACCGAATTGCCGCCTTCATTTTGGCGATCCACTGCCGAGGCAGCCCTTCGGCATCTCGGTTGTAAAACATAGGTATCACTTCCTGCTCAACCAAGTCGTACAGGGCGTTCGCTTCTATCTCATCTTGGTAACTGGGGTCCTCATAAATTTCTCCATGCCCGATTGCCCAGCCTGTACGAACATAATCAGCTTCGTCCCACCAGCCATCCAGTACGCTCAGATTTGGCAGCCCGTTCATTGCTGCTTTCATCCCACTCGTGCCTGATGCTTCCCGCGGACGACGAGGCGTATTTAGCCACACATCGCAACCTGCCACCATTAACCGAGCGACGTGAATGTCGTAATTGGGCACAAATACCACTTGCCGCTCACATTCTTGTTCTCGGATAAAGTGAACAATGTCTCGGATCAGTTCCTTGCCAGGGCTATCTTTAGGGTGTGCTTTACCAGCAATGACGAATTGCACCTTCCGGTTTTTATCTCCGCACAGAATTTGCTTGATCCGCTCTAAATCACGCATCCATAAAGTTGCTCGTTTATAGGTAGCAAAGCGACGAGCAAAGCCAATGGTTAAGACGTAGGGGTCAAGGACTTCCTGAGCCTGAGCAATTTGCGTTGGGGAAGCACCGCGATCGCGCAAGTTTCTTACAACCTGCTCCCGCACGTACACAATCATATCCAAGCGGCAGCGCTCGTGATTGCGCCATATCTCTTCATCCGGTATTGCCTCTAGCCTGTCCCAAAGAGGGTTGTCTACACCTTGTGATGACCAGTTTGGTCCCAAGTAGCGGTCATATAACTCTTGAGTTGATTTGGCTACACAACTACGGGCATGAACACCATTGGTAATTGCCGTGATTGGCACTTCCTCTATTGGTAAGTTCTGCCACAAACCCCGAAACATCTCCCGTGATACGACACCGTGCAACTGGGCGACTCCATTAGCAAAGGTGGCCATCTTCAAGGCCAGCACTGCCATACTGAAAGGCGTAGTAAAATCCTCTGGATTATCGCGCCCTAGCCCTAATAGTTGATCTGTAGACAATCCAAAGCTATCTGCGTAATGTCCCAAGTAGTAGAGGACTTTATCTGGAGGAAATAAATCAATCCCTGCTGGCACTGGGGTATGAGTTGTGAAGATGTTACTCGAAGCAACGACTTGTTTGGCTTCGGCATACCTTAGACCCTCTTCTAGGATCAGAATGCGAATGCGCTCTAACGCCAAAAATGCTGAGTGCCCTTCATTCATGTGGTACGCCGTGACCTTCAGATCCAAAGCCTTTAGCATCTGCACCCCACCAATTCCCAACATGATTTCTTGGTGGATGCGCATATCAATATCGCCGCCGTAGAGCCGATCAGTGATGTCTTGGTCGTAGGGGGTGTTGGGTTCAATATTAGTATCCATTAGGTATAACGGCACTGTCCCTACTTGCACCCGCCACACTCTCGCGTAGACAATGCGCCCCGGATAAGTTACTGCTATCCGCAACTCAGAGCCATCTGGACGACGTTCCAAATGCAGGGGTAGGTTATAGAAGTCGTTGATTGGGTAGCGTTCCTGCTGCCAGCCATCAACGTTGAGATACTGGGCAAAGTAGCCCTGTTGGTAGAGTAAGCCTATCCCTACGAGGGGTAGTCCTAAATCGCTGGCAGATTTGAGATGATCGCCTGCCAGAACGCCCAAACCCCCAGAGTAGATGGGTAAGCAGTCTACGAGACCAAATTCAGCTGAGAAGTAAGCATAACATTCCTTTTGAGCTGACCCAACGGAAGCCACACCGCCTCCGGCAGAACGTTGAGCCGCTAGTTCAGCCTCACCATCTGAACTCATAACCTTCCGGTTCTTGTTGTACCAAGCACGCTCTTGCAGATAATCTTCTAACTGACGAG
>JAFAVL010000843.1 GCA_019242465.1 Chroococcidiopsidaceae cyanobacterium CP_BM_RX_35
AACGGCTTCTCGTAAAGGTGGACCACCTTGAATTGCCCAAACATTAGACACATGGTCTCTCCAAAGAGGGAGCAATGGATAAGCCCCATCAAAATCTTTCTTTAGAACAGTTGTCAAAGATAAATCAGGGTTAGCTGGTGGAAGTCCCGCAAAAGTTTGAAGTGAACCATTACTATCTAATTCAACCAAAATTACCTTGTATCCTCTTTTGCCAATGCTATAAGCCAGATGAATTGCTGCTGTTGTTTTTCCACTACCACCTGCGTTGCTGATTATAGCTAGACGTACCTGTCGCCTTGCTGACTTTGGTTTCATAGTCTTCAAATCTGATGCTAAAGTCCGAATGGTTTAACCTTGGACAGCCTTCAGTTTACTACACTAACATTAGTGTCACCCCAAATAATGAGTTTATTTAGCATAGACATTTAACGACACTAACGTTAGTGTCATCTCAAAAATACTTGATAAGGAGTAAATTGTCTATGCCTTGCTGTTTAACCGAGGAATTTGCCATATTGTTCCCAGATAAGAAAAGAATTAGGTAATGAGTATGACTAGAACAAATCCTCCAAGCTACACAGCAATGAGTTTACAAGAGGCGTTGGCAAATATCCGAAAAGTTTACCTAAGCAATCACCATCATGTTATCGAAAAGCAGGAAATTGCAAAGGTTTTAAGCATTGGTGATCCCAATGCATGTGCAGAAATTATTACAGGACTCGCAGAATTTGGGTTGTTAGAGGCGGTAGGTTCTCAATTTAGAGTAGCCGAGGATGCTATTGATATCATTTCTCTCGATCAAGGAGAGTATGTTAGAGTCAGGGCATTGAGGAGTATTGCTTTTACTCCCTACCTATTCAGCAGGCTCTATGAAGCATTTGGAGAGAAACTGCCCAACGATAACATCCTTCGCTCTTTCTTGCTCAAAGAAGGATTCATTGTCAAGACAGCGACTAGTGTGATTCGGGACTACCGCAATATTCTGGAATTTCTTAGAGAAGAGGAGCTGGCTTCAAATTCGAATGTTGAAGATTGGCAAGATCCCTTACCAAAGACTGCTAAGCTAAATGCAACTACTAAGCCATATCATACATTGTCAGATGGATCTACAAAGCATCAAGGATCGTTAAGGCAGACGCTAATCTACAGAATTGCTGAGGATTGCTCTGTCCAGCTTCAATTTGATGGACCAGTGGCTAGAGAGGGGATTGAGAAACTAATTGCTCTGCTACAAACGAATGCCGACGTTTTTCCCAGAAAAGAACCAGTTTTAGCAACAGTGTAATGCCTCTGAGTTATCATTCAAACTATGAAATTACTTCTCTAGTTCATGTACTAGCATCTCCGGCTAAGTAGAGAAGCACAATTTTGTAGCATTCAGCACTATACAGACTGGATAAAGTTAATGGTTTCCAAAAGAATTAGAAACCTGACCAGCAAAGGGAAGAGAGAGCAAAACTCTGTTGAGCCGGACCCACAAACTTCAGCTGACGAAGTTGCATTGAAAGTGGAAAGCTTGACAGTTGTTCCCGAAATAGTTGAAGAGTTGACGGAGCAAGAGTTAGAAGATCGACAGAGATTAGAGCTGAAGGTTGAGCGAGCTTTCGTCGAGGCAGGTGCAGCACTACGAGATTTACGAGATCAGCGGTTGTATCGCTCTACACATCACACTTTTGAAGAGTACTGCCGAGATAGATTTGGCTTCAATCGGATTTCTGCTCATAACAAAATAGCAGCTTCTGACGTGTTCCATAATTTGTTCACCATTGGTGAACAAATACCCCTACCTACAAATGAGCGCCAAGTTAGACCGCTCACAGCCCTTAAACCAGAGGAGCAGCGCGAAGTTTGGCAACAATCTGTTGAAGCAGCAGGCGGTAGAGTCCCATCCGGGCGGATTGTCAAAGATATTGTTGATCGCCTCAAAGAAAAGCCCTTACCCCAAATCCCTCTCAGTTACAAGCGCAACGATGCCTTTATCCTCCAGGGGCTGTTAGGAACAGAACGCCGCTACAACGGATGTTGGGCGATCACCCGTGAGATCCTTGAGTTTTCCCTGATAGTCGAGACACACCATGGTAGTTTACAGGTAAAACCCGACAATCTCGAACCTATTGACGACCGCGTTGTACGTCGCCAACTTGCGGCTCTACTCAAGCGACTCCAGCGATTGAGGAAGTTTGAGCTTGACCGTGGTGCTATCGGAGTACTGGAACTATTGGGAAAGCAAACATATCTGACA
>JAFAVL010000070.1 GCA_019242465.1 Chroococcidiopsidaceae cyanobacterium CP_BM_RX_35
CAAAAAGATGATTTCGCACTTCGTAGTGACCGGAGTTTCGGAGGTTCCGGCTCCGCGCAATTTTGTTGGAGTTGAACTTGGACAGGCGAAAGAGGTAAGATGAGGGCACGAGCTTGTTTTGCCTATCACCTCCCCTGTTTTTTGCAACACAACCCTTTAATGTACCCAATCGGTTCGCCGTGTAGACGAACTATCCTTTGTAGAGCCATGTAGCCCTCTAGACCTTCGAGTATGGTGAGCGGATGGCTCAACTCGATATCCACTACTTTGATTGGACTAAGCATAAGGTCTATTTCCCCCTATTATTGACATCGAGCGGTGCAATACACTGCCGATAAAAACCTTAAAGTATATGCTCACTTGTCGTCTATTGAGATCGGAAATTGCGTTCACTCGCTGCTTAGAACTAAACCATTGTTTGGACTGTGCCAGAGAATAATGCTCAGACCAAGTTAGAGATATAGCTGGTTGAACTATAAGCCCTAAGAAGCTTCTAATTGTTAATGTATACAGACCATAACGAAAAAGAGGCGTAATAAAATCTGCTCGTAAAGCCTTGTAAAGCCAGAAGAGGGTACTACGATGAATACCATGCTGACTGCTCTGGCGTGCTAAATACATATAGAAACTGCTGCTAGACAGCCGATAAATAGCAGCAGGAATTTCTGGATGTTTTTGTCGGACAGCCTGCAACATCAAGTAATGAGACCTAGCCATTGAAGAATAGTCGCAAGACATACTGCTAAAGAGCTTACGATATCCAATTAGTACCTCTGGGACAACTTGGAATTGATAACATTCGGCAATACGTAGGTAAATATCCCAATCTTCACAACCTTGCGCATTTTGTTTCTTCATACCACAGTTGTATCCACCAACTTTTTCAAAACAAGCACGGCGGATTAGAGAAGCACTAGCATTGCCTAAAAAGTTGTGACATATCAGAGTTGTATAAACATTTCCCTCTATAGTGGCGGCACGAAATCCTCCAGTCAGTAGGTCGATATCATCAATGTCCACTGACCACGAATAAACTAACCCTACAGAGGAGTCTGACCTTAACATACATCGTACTTGTTTCTCTAAATTTTCGGGAAACCAAATATCATCTGCATCAATCGGTGCAATATACTCTCCTCTAGACTTTTGAATTGCTAAATTGCGAGCAGATGCAACTCCTTCATTAGATTGTTGTAATAAAATTACACGATGGTCTTCCTGAACGAAGCGCTCGACAATCACTGTAGTCTGATCCTGTGAACCATCGTCAACAACCAAGATTTCTAGATTACTGTAAGATTGAGCACAAACAGAATTTAATGTCTTCCCAATAAATAGCTCAGCATTATAAGCGGGTATAATAACAGAAACTAATGGCAAGCCTGCTGTTGTCTGATAGTTATACATTGCTCCATACCTATGAGTAGAATTTCTCTTAATCTGGAATTAAATGTTTTTTGCTAATGTCACTTCTTATTCTCAACTGCTCCTGCCAGTATTGCCAGGCTCCGAGAATAAACGCTGCTCCACTGTAAAGGTAATAAAACCAATGCATAGGAATTACCCGTATAGTGAAGAATAGTCCTCTTTTAACGTAAAAGAAGTGGTAAACGTGGAAATTAAGTGAAAGCAACAAGATCAATACTGGCACTGTTAGAACAGTTATCTCAATGCTGTAAAAACTCATTAGTATCAAAATACCTAGAATGTAAGTAGCCCCAACACTAATTCGGCTAGAAACTTGCAGGTTAAGGTCATCAATAAAGCCGGACTTATTACTTAACAATAGCTTAGTCCAAGGAATCCCTCTATCCAGCACATCTGTCTTAATTAAGCTTGTCAACTTCCAATCTTTATGATGTTTAATTTGAACCTGTTTTGCAAGATGGATTTTGCCTCCTGCTTGCCTGATTCGATAGCCCAATTCGATATCTTCAATACTAGGGCGTTGATAGCAACAGGCATTAAACCCACCTAAATTTAAAAAGGTAGAGCGTTTC
>JAFAVL010000496.1 GCA_019242465.1 Chroococcidiopsidaceae cyanobacterium CP_BM_RX_35
TTCCGATCTCAACAAAATTAGCCGCTATGACTGCTACATAGAAAACTAACAGTAACACAGCGCCAATCTGGGCAAGGGAATTCTTTTTAAGTCGCTGCCACCAGTCCACACTAGACTCCTTCTCAATCTACCTGCTCAGCCACCAAAGCACCACCGCAACTAGAGCCGCACCCAGCTGTGCAACCGTAGCAGTAAGGTGCAGTCTGGATTTCGTTAATTAGGTCTAGCGTACCAGCTTCCAGTAATCTTGCCACAGTCAGCGTCCTACCATCGCGGGTTTTCGCAGGCAGATTTGCCATCTGATTGAAGTCGCAATCATAAATATTGCCCAGATAGTCAATTGAAAGTTCATCTCTGCACATTAAATGCTCGATTGTACCAGGATTGAAATAAATTTCCAGAAAATGTAGATAAGGCTTGTATAGTTTCAAGCGTTCTAGGTGAAACTTTGTCCGCCCCATTGGCAGGTTAGTAATCGTGAATAAGTTATTAAAGCAAATCCCAAAATGGTTTTGTAAAAATATTTTGTAATCTCGTTCTAGTTGGTTCTGGTCTGGAGCTAGAGCAAATTTGTCACTTGTAGGTAGTTGTGGGTTAAACACCAAATCCAAAATTAAGTTTGGATCTTGACCATATCCCAACTCATTTAGCCACTGCAATGCCTTAATTGAAGCATCAAATACACCTAGCCCTCGCATTTTATCAACGTTGTCTGCTAGATAACAGGGGAGTGAGGCAACAATTCTCAACTGGTTTTGAGCGCAGTATTCTGGCAGATTGCCAAATCCTGCTGCAAAATAGATGGTCAAGTTAGAACGAACAATCACTGCTTTGCCTGTAACTCTCGCTGCCTCTACTATGGGTTTAAAGCCATAATTCATCTCTGGAGCACCGCCAGTCAGATCCACAGTCTTAATTTCTGGAAATTTATGAATGAGCTGAATTAATTGTTTGCAGATTTCCGGGGAAAGTTCTTCAGTCCGTTTCGGTCCTGCTTCTACATGACAGTGATTACAAACTAAGTTACAGCGCCTACCCAGATTAATTTGTAAAACCTGGATTTTGCTTTTCGTTAAAGGTGACTTCAGCTTTAAGCCGAAAGGCGTTACCGCTAATTCTTCTGTTTGCATATTCCTTAAACCTCCTTATTTCCCTGCTCAGGAATAGCTCTCTTCCTAACTCGGCAAGCAAAGCATTTATAAGCTTGCTGACCTGAAAGGTTGTCGTAATACCTGTCATCTACTAGAGAATTAGCAGCTTCGTAGTAGGGAGTTCCTAGTTCTTCTGCCATTTTCTGCCTTGGTCCGAACGTGTTGGGAATAAAAATTGTGTCCTCGCGGATGCCTTTCCAGACTTCTGCTGTGCCAGAAATAGAGCCTCTTAAGCTTTCTACGACAATTGCATCCCCATCCTTAATCCCAGCCATTTGAGCCACTTTGGGGTGAATCTGAATGAGACGAATGCCATTCATTTGCTTGCCTGTGTATGTCCACTGCGTCACCTCAGCAAAATGAACAACACTTGGTCTACCAGTCGTTCCCATCAGCGGGTACTCTTTGTGAACTTCGCCAGTAGACATTCCACCTAGTTTGACCTTCTGAGTAAGAGCCTGAGGATTGACTGGATTCTCAACGAATTCCTGCAGGTACTCAACAGTAGGATGCTTGCCTGTAACCTCTGGATGCGTATAGAAGCTAGGGAGGGCTGAGTGTCCAGCATTAGCTAACTTCTTTTCCAGATCTGGGGTATAGATTTCTACTTTGCCGCTAGGAGTTAGGAAGCGCTTACCCTGATACTTGGGGTCGAGGGCGGTTGCTGCCTGATACCAGGAGGGATGATCGAGGTAGAGCGTACTGACGCCAGGATGCTCCACAGTTGGACATGGCCAACGCAGTGGCTCCACCCGCTTTTCCATCCGTTCTGCAGTCATACCACCCATACCAGGGGTATGCTTGACAAAAACTGACCAAAGATGCCGATAGTCTTTCCAAGCAAGCGGAAAATTTTCTGTCCAGTATGTTAGTGGATTCTGCTTGTCCAACCGCGCCATAGTATGGGCTAGATCAATCCAGATCTCCCAGTCAGGCTTAGACTCTCCCACACGGGCAACAGCCTGTTTCTGCCACCGAATTGCGCGATCATCCCGTCGCATGTAAACGGTTTCCATCTCGAACCCACTACAAGCAGGTAAGATAATATCGGCATAATAAGCGGCCTCCTCCATGAATAGACCTGTGTAAACGTAGAATTCTAATTGGCGGAACGCTGCTTTGACCTTATTTGTATTGGCGCTGGCGATCAGGGGATTACCCTCAGTTACAAGTGCCTTAAGTGAGTAAGGCTTGCCAGTGAGGATCGATGCCGCAAAGTAATCAGGTCCAACAGGCAAAGCCCGCTCTTTCTGGGGAGGATGTCCTTGAATAGGAGGGAGATTTAATCCCCCAGGCCAGGTGTTGTGCATGAAATTGCAGCCGCCACCATTGACACCAATATTGCCTGTAACAGCTGCTAAGAAAGCCAAAGTGCGGTAGGTATCAAAGGCATTCAATTGATGTGAAATTCCAGCATTGCAGAAAATTGCTGCTGGTTTGGTCGTGGCATATTCCTCAGCAATTTGCTTAATTTTGATCGCTGGTACCCCAGTGATACCTTCTGCCCATTTCGGTGTGTAACCATGCTTGAGCAAGTGATTTTTCAACTCGTTAAAGCCAAGCACCCATCGCTGCACAAAGGCTCGATCGTACAGATTGTTGACCAAAACGTGATGCAGCATGGCTAAAATCAAAGCCTGGTCAGTGTGGGGTTTGGGAGCAATCCATTCATCTGCCTGCGCGCCTGTGGGTGTCAGGCGGGGGTCAACGACGACTAACTTCGCCTTAGTTTGAGAGCGTCCCCTAAGGAGATAGGCAAAAGTAACTGGTTGGGTTTCTGCTTGATTAGTGCCTAGAAACAGAAAATACTTAGCGGCTCCCAAGTCTTCTCTTCCAGTAGCACCATCCTTACCGTAGCCGTTGGTGAAATTCCCCAAGCCAAATGTCCATGCCAAAGCGTCCCCTCC
>JAFAVL010000640.1 GCA_019242465.1 Chroococcidiopsidaceae cyanobacterium CP_BM_RX_35
AAAACAGCCTCATAATGCTGATTTTCAACCAGTTTTTTTTGACGATGAACTAGCAATTTCCACCAAACTGTAGAACTAAGTCGGTCTTTAGGTGGAGTTTTTAGCGATCCTGTATAGAGAAATACAACAAATTTGGAGACTATAACAATCGGGTTCAAGGGATTCATTAACACAAACAATTTTGGACTTTGGTGTGAGTCTACTGCGATTCAAAGCGATCGTCACTAATGTCTCATTTGCTTGTAAGGGCACATCGTAACTCTGAGGCTTGGAGTGCGGTAGAAATAGCGTCATCTGGTCTTCGCAACCGAGCGCCCGCAGAGATTGTTGATACAGCCCCTTACCCTATCATCTGCCGCTCCCTTTTTTGCCACACAACCCTTAATCCAATAGCCTGGGATTTAAATCCCAGGCTAGCTTGCTTTTGGCGCCTTTTCAATTAAGTTTCTTAAATCCACCAAAAGCCTTGAAATGATGCCGAATTAATTGGTTGAATTCATAAGTGGTGAGATTGGACAAGCGACACTGGTTCCGCCTAATCCACAATACCCATTTGGGTTCTTTGCTAGATACTGTTGGTGATAGCTTTCGGCAAAGTAAAACTCTGGGGCATCGAGAATCTCAGTGGTAATCGGTCCGTAACCTTTATCCTGCAGAGCTTGTTGATAAAGATCTCGCGATGCTTCTGCTAGTTTCCTTTGGCTTTCTGAATAGACATAGATGCCTGAACGGTACTGGGTGCCTGTATCATTACCTTGACGCATCCCCTGGGTCGGGTTGTGGCTCTCCCAGAAGACTTTGAGTAATGCTTCGTAACTGACGACTTTTGGGTCAAACACAACCAGAACCACTTCATTATGACCAGTTAGTCCTGTACAAACCTCTTCATAAGTGGGATTCGGCGTAATTCCAGCCGCATAACCTACAGCAGTGGTGAAAACACCATCTTGCTGCCAGAATTTACGCTCTGCTCCCCAGAAACATCCCAGACCAAACATGGCTATTTCTAACCCATCGGGATAAGGAGGAGAAAGTGGGTTGCCATTAACGTAGTGCCGAGAGGGAACTGACATAGGTTCTGTCCGCCCTGGCAATGCCTCTTCAGCTGTAGGCATTGCTGGCTTTTTGCCAAATCTAAATAACACCATTGATTTCAATCCTGTTTGAGCTTTCTCTTTATCCTGCTTCATCTATTTTAACAATTTGTGCTAGCTACTAACTTTGACACTCCCTGTACCGAAGGCGCTTGGTCAGAAAGTTCTAGCAGGCGAGAATCGCTGAGCAGTACCACTAACCGCACTTTGGAGGATGCACCAGACTTCAGCGTACAAGGCGTACCAGACCGCATCAGCTAGCTCTCGTTCATAACGCGACAGAACTGAAGTGCATAAATTATTCGATGCTTACGTGTAATTCATTGTTCAAGCAACAAAGGGTTGTTGAACAAAGAAAAACTTTTTATTTAAGATATAACGACTTATTTAGAACACACCTATGCGTTCTCGCCAAAGCCTCATTGACCTATTTTCCAGCTTCCTGCAATTTGAGGCAGAGCATTTTAGTGGTTGGGTCACAGACCCCAAACTTCGCCGCAGCATGCAGAATAGTCTGGAGCAATCACCAGAAGCTCCAGCCTTAGAAAATTTTTGGGCTCTCTACTGGCATAAGTGTTGGAAAGCACAGCAGACTCCACCAGCTGAAGCACATCTGTCTGCTTACTTACAAGAAACCTGCTACTGGGCGGCGAAAAAGACGGCTTCCCGCTTTGCCAGTACCCAATGCCGATTATCTGACTGTTTTCAAATGGCGATCGCGGAGGTGCCGAAAATCCTCAAAATCTGCGATCCTAACCAACGTGCCAGCCTGAAAACTTACAGTGATGTGGCTTTTGGCAATATTATTCGAGATGCGTTGCGTCAAAAGCAAGAAATTGACTTTTGCAACGATTGGGGATTGCTGCTCAAGCTAAGCCGTAAGCGACTGCAGCAATCCCTACAAAATGCTGGGTTAACGGCTGAAACCGTTGATCGTTACCTGTTAGCCTGGACCTGTTTTGAAGCTGCCTATGTCACGACCAAATCTCCTGGCGTGCGTAAAATACAACGACCAGAGCGAGACACTTGGGAAGCAATGGTCAAACTTTATAACAGTAAACGGCATCAGCTTAACTCACCGGGAGCAGAATGTACTCCCGAAACATTGGAGAAATGGTTACTCTTTTGTGCCAGACAAGCTCGTTCCTTCTTATATCCATCGGTAGCCTCGCTCAACGCGCCTAAGTTAGGGCAGGAATCCGGCGAATGGCAAGACAATTTGGCAGATGAGGCGCATGAGTCTTTACTAGTAGCTCTAATTGCCGAGGAAGAAACCGCAACTCGTCAAATCCAGCAGACTCAAATTCACAACATTTTGACGGCAGCTCTCGCCCGACTAGACTCCCAAACCCAGAAGCTGATGCAGCTATATTACCAGCAAGAGCTGACCCAACAGCAAATTGCCCGCCAGTTAGAGATGCCGCAATATACAATTTCCCGACGGCTAGCTAAGGCAAGAGAAATCTTGTTAAGAGCGCTAAGTCAGTGGAGCCAAGAGACAATGCATATTTCTCTGACTTCTAACGTGGTTAAACATATCAGTACGCTTTTGGAGGAGTGGTTACAAAGTCAATACAACAGTCTCCACCAAAACAAGCATGTTTATAAGGAGGTGCAATGATTTCGTTTTCTCTCCCAACTGAATTATGGCTAGAAGTCTCACCAAGCGTTCAAAACCAGGCTTGGCAGCAAAGCCAATCATGTTTAACCCCTAGTGGTCGTTGGAATGCCTATCTCAATCAGATGTGCCTCAGCACCTTCTTGCCCTGGCTGCAAGCAGAGTACGTACCAGAGGCATTGCCTGATGTTGCAGTATCAGCTATTTGGCAAGTGACAAATGGAACGGCGATCGCTATTGGTTCAAAGCGTCTAGTTTTGATTCCGAGCAAGACGCTCGAAACAAGAGAATTTTACGTGCCACAGGAATGGGTAGATATTCCTAGCTGGGCAGGAGATTACTACCTAGCAGTCCAAGTCGATCTAGAGGGCGAGTGGATGCGAATCTGGGGCTACACCACCCACGAGCAGCTAAAAACCTCTGGTAGCTATGAGGCAGACGAGCGCCTTTACTGCCTGGATGCTAGCGAAATGATTCCAGATCTTAATGTTCTGTGGGTTATGTGGCAACTTTGTCCAGACGAACAAACACGGTCAGCGATCGCCCCCTTACCAGAGCTGTCAGACATTCAGGTCGAAAATTTATGGCAGCGTCTAACGAGTTCTGCCGTATCCCACCCTCGGCTGGAATTGCCGTTATCACTATGGGGAGCGCTACTAGAACGGGAGGATTGGCAGCAACAACTCGCTAGAGCGCGAGGAGAAAGTTCAAGGATGCAAGCGAACGCGAACTTAAGTCAGTGGTTCCAGAATGTTTTTGAGGAAGGTTGGCAAGCAATTGAAACACTACTTGGCCAAGAGCCGAGCTTGGCTTTCAATTTTCGACAAGCTCCTGCCTCAACCGAGCCAGAGGTTGTACGGGTCAAGTTGCTCGACTTGGAGACCCAAGCAGGTCATCAAGCTGTATTATTGATGGTGACTTTAGCTGCCCATGCCGATAGTCGGATAGAAATTCGCGTCCAACTTTATCCGCTCAACCCAACAAGTTACCTACCTGTCCATGTCAAATTGGCTTTGCTTTCGACAGCGGGAGAAGTTGTTCAGTCTGTACAAGCACGAGAGCAGGACGACTGTATTCAACTGAAGCGATTCAAGTGTCTACCAGGAAAACGGTTTAGTATCCAAGTTGGGCTTGACGGTTGTAGTCTTACAGAAGCATTTGTCAGTTAATGTTCTTTTGTTAACAGGGTAGTGATAGGTGGTGCAGGGTGGAAGTATGGGGCTGCTAGATCTTCCGCGTCGAAGGTAAACTTTGGCAGTTTCGGGCAATTACAAAAGATGTCTGCGCCCGTAGAGGTGAGGGAAAGGTTTACCCAAAAGAAGAGATGGCGGAGGATGCTGGTAGATATTGGCTCAAAGCTTAATGATGTGAGCGATTGCTAAACCAACTGCTCGCCCCAACTATCCCGTTATGGCAACTCCTGGTTAGGAGGCTCGGTTGTCAACGAGCGTAGCTACATCAGCAAATTGTATGGTAGGTCGGACGCCATACAGTTCGGTTAATTGTTCGATTAGTTGCGGCGAAAAAAATGCCTTCGCTGCCTCCTCAGAATCCCAAACATAGAAATTAAGCGCCTCCTGGTTGACTGGATCAACCGTGAATGTCTTTGAACGGAGCCCAGGCATGCCTTCAAACTTTGCTCGTGCTCCGTCTGCGATCTGCCGCACGTATGCCTCATTAAATTCGCTTTCATAGCGGAAACGGATAAAAACTGCGATCATGGTGGGCTCGTTGTCTGTTTTCGTCGTGGGTAACGTTTAGCTCAACTCCTACAACCACAGGAATGAAACATACTATAGGTTGCGAAAAGTTTTCGAATTTCCGTAACCTAAATCTATCACTTGTTTGCCTGCTTGAA
>JAFAVL010000067.1 GCA_019242465.1 Chroococcidiopsidaceae cyanobacterium CP_BM_RX_35
TGCGCGATCGCGTCCAAGGTATTAAGTTCTCTACCTTGGCGGGAAGTGCCTTCTGGAACCTTTATGAACTGAAGGTAACTCAAGATTAATAGAATTCGGAATTAGGATCTATTTAGGAACAAGTAATAAAATGACTCAACCAGAAGCTCTGCGATCGCTACTAGAAGCCGTTGCCGCGGGTGATGTGAATCCAGCTGCCGCTTTAGAGAAACTCAAACACTTTGCCTATGAGCCAGTGGGTGGGTTTGCTCGCATAGACCACCACCGTGCCCTACGGACTGGGTTTCCAGAGGTGATTTGGGGACCTGGAAAAACACCAGAGCAGATTACTCAGATTATGACAGCAATGCGCGATCGCGGCTCTCAGGTGGTGATGGCAACGCGGATTGAACCAGTAGTCTATGACCAGTTGCAGGCACAGATACCCGATCTCCTTTATTACTCACAGGCGCGGATTTGCGCTATCGCTCCAGCAACTATTTCCTCTCAGTCTCCCGGCACTATTAGCATCCTCTCCGCTGGCACAGCTGACTTACCAGTAGCAGAGGAAGCAGCTGTGACAGCAGAACTCTCTGGCTTTCAGGTGCAGCGACTCTGGGATGTGGGTGTGGCTGGCATCCATCGCTTGCTGAGTAACCAGCACGTTATTGCTGAGGCATCTGTACTGATCGTCGTTGCTGGTATGGAAGGAGCCTTGCCCAGTGTCGTTGCTGGTTTAGCAGATTGTCCGGTTATTGCCGTCCCTACTAGCATCGGTTATGGCACTAGTTTTGGTGGCATTGCTCCCCTCCTAAC
This sequence comes from Chroococcidiopsidaceae cyanobacterium CP_BM_RX_35, assembly GCA_019242465.1. Next base: position 796 of record JAFAVL010000067.1, read on the forward strand.
AATGCTCAACTCTTGTGCGCCTGGGCTAGGAGTGGTGAATATCGACAATGGTTTTGGAGCCGCAGTTTTGGCAGGGCAAATTCTGCGGACAGCTCAGAAATTGCAGACGGCTCAGTTGTCAGGCTCGACAGCAATGGAAAGCCAACTGGGATAAGCATAAGAATCCTCAAGCAGTAACTGAGGACCACGATAAGTCTTGAACACCCAGTTAGCTACAGACTGTAGATTCGCCATCAGGCGCTCGTCTTTGCCAACAGCTTCAAAAGCCAGACTCCACCAATCATCGCCTCTAACATTCAACTGAGTGAGTTCAACGCTGCAACCTTGCTCAAGCGGCTCATTGACTGGCACAGCTTTTGGTAACTCGTCAGATAAAACTTGGTATTGCCGTTGTGATCGCACCTTTTTAACACTCACCCACACTTTTTCTTTGCTCACAGTTGCTGGCTGAAAACTCTGAGCTGTAGGGTCTTCACAGAGCCATTTACCCCATTTTTCTGCCTTGCCCTCTAAGCGTCCAAACCTCACGCTACCAAATTCTGCTTGACGCCATTTTATTTCTAACCGTCCTTGACGGAGTTTAATCCCCAGATAGTCACACTCCTCTGGGTAGAGATACAGGTCTTCGCGTTCTTCTGGTGGCGCTAGACAAACGCCAAGATCGTCTAGCTTGAACCAGTGGGAAATCTCTGCGGGTATTGTGCCGCGACTAAACCATCTCAGTTCGGCACTTGTTAGCATCGAGTTATCCCCGCTCCTACTTCACACCTATAGATTGCAGGACGACATACAAGCTGGCAGCGAAAATGGCAGCACCAAGTAGCGTAGTAGCAGGAAGCGTCAGTACCCACGATAACGCTATATTTCTGAGTGTCTCCATCTGCAGCCCAGAACCACTTGCTGCCATCGTGCCTGCTACACCAGACGAAAGCACGTGCGTAGTACTGACTGGTAAACCGAATTGATCGGCAGCCTCAATTGTTGCCATTGCCACCAACTCAGCTGAAGCTCCCTGGGCGTAGGAAAGGTGTTCTTTACCAATCTTTTCACCCACAGTCACGACAATGCGCTTCCAACCAACCATTGTGCCAATACCTAGGGCGAAGGCCACAACAATTTTCACAAAATTAGGAATGTACTTGGTTTCTTTATCCAAGCTAGTTTGGTAACCCACAAGAGCTTTCTTTTCGTTGGGATCGGTAAACTTGTTCTGTTTGTTCAGCTTGCCAATTGCTGTAGAGACAAGATACATGTCGGTTCTCAAGGTGCGGCGATCATCAATTGAAAAAGCTTGGAAACTCTGTTTGCCGGACAGACGGTTTGCAATCGCCTGATTCTTAGTAGCGAGTGCTGGAAAGGTCTTGTCATTAACTTTGCCTGTCGTCTTGATGAAGTTTGAAAGCTCTTTGCTAGCATCTTGGTCGCTAAGGGGTATCCTAGGTGCGTGGTGCTCGATCACTGGCTGTACAGATCGCGACATGGCAGCTAATTGAGAAATGTTCGCTGCACTACTATTCAGATTCAGTGCAAATAGACCCGGAAGGATGCCGACCAAGATGAGCATGAGGAGACCCATACCTTTTTGCCCGTCATTCGAACCGTGGGCGAAGCTAACACCAGTACATGTCAGGATTAACAAAGTCCGAATCCACCACGGTGGTGCCTTCTTTTGATCCGCCGGACGGTACAACTCTGGCTGTCTGATCAGCGCCTTCGCCAGCAGCAGCAGCAGTGCTGCACCGCAGAATCCGACGATTGGCGAAATCAGCAGAGAGGCGAAGACGTTCTGCACCTGTTTCCAGTTTATGCCTTCGCTTAGGCTATGACCCGACGCCAATAGCGAATGCGCTAAACCAACTCCCATAATCGCGCCAATTAGCGAGTGTGAGCTTGAGTTTGGTAGACCCACATACCAGGTACCAAAGTTCCAAATGATAGCAGATATCAGAAGAGAGAAAACCATCGCGTAGCTTGGACCTGAGCCAGCATTAATTACTAACTCGACAGGCAACAGCGCCACGATGCCATAGGCGACGGCTCCGCTAGATGTCAGTACACCAATCAAGTTCCAAACGCCTGACCAGACAACGGCGTACGTTGGCTTCAGTGAGTGAGTGTAGATGACCGTGGCAACTGCGTTTGCAGTATCGTGAAAACCGTTGATTGCTTCAAAAAAAAGCGCGAGCCCTACAGCCAACACTAAGAACAAAACAGTGTTAGCTGCTAATGTCTCACCAAAAATTTGCATGTAGTACTCTCCATAAAAAAAACTATAGTCTGAGAATTTTGCCGAATTTAGCTCAAATTCAGCAAAGTTTAGTTTGTCAGTAACGGAAGGAAGACATCATCAAGAATGCTTTGAAAAGCAAGTAAAAGTTGCTGTTGTCTTCAAAAATTTTCATAACGACCTCAAGCATTAGGTGCTTCCAGATGTAGGGAACTTTTGTTTAGCACCTAGCATCTCTTCACTAACCAGGTTTATGCTTTTAGGTTAATTTGAGATAAATAAAGAGTTAAGCTTTGTTTAAGTCAGTCTTAATACAACACCTTTGAGTCGGATTTCTGTCTACAGATGGGCATTCAACTCACACCTACCATGCCGAGTTCTGCCACAGGCAGTGTAAAAACTCGCTCTTGTCTATTCTTTGAGATGATGGCTCCAGAGATGGGACAATGTAGTCAAAAGTTGACCTCACCCAGTTGAACGTGCAGTCTGAAGAGGATAAAAGATTAATGTTAAAATGGCTTGTAGTGTTACTTCTTGTAGTATTAAGCTTGAGCCTAGCTGGTTGTGCGTCAGCTGCCTCTGGATTGAAAAGCTATGTAGATAGCATTGATGGCTATGAATTCCTATATCCTAACGGCTGGCTCCCAGTTAAAGTTACCAATGGTCCTGATGTCGTGCTACATGATTTGATCGAGACGACAGAAAATGTCTCAGTGGTTATCAGCTCAGTACCAGCAGGCAAAACCCTGGCTGAACTAGGGACACCAGGAGAAGTTGGGTATAAGCTGGCAAAAAGTGCGCTCGCTCCCCCAGATTCAGGTCGTGAAGCTGAGTTGGTCAATGCGGAGGTGCGGCAGTCAGGTGCAAAGACCTACTATACTTTAGAGTACGCAGTCAAACTCCCCAATCAACAAGAGCGACACAATCTAGCAAGTGTTGCTATCAGTCGGGGCAAACTGTTCACTTTCAACGCTTCTATCCCGGAAAGGCGCTGGTCCAAGGTTCAGCAGGTATTTGAGCAAGTCATCAATTCTTTCTCAGTTTATTAATAACGTTGAGTGACGGATATGGGCGTGCCTCCCTTTGTACTGGCATCCGCTTCCCCTGCCCGCCGCCGTCTATTGCAGAGCGCCGGGATTGAACCAGTGGTTTGCCCAAGTGACTTTGATGAATCCCAAATTAAGTTGAGCGACCCAGAGTTGCTCGTACAAACTCTAGCCCAGCATAAAGCTGAGACTGTTGCTGCTCAGTTTGAATCAGCGCTGATTTTAGGTTGTGATTCACTGTTGCTAGTCAATGGTGAATTGTATGGCAAACCAATTGACTCAGAGGAAGCGATTGCCCATTGGCAACAGATGCGGGGGGGTGTTGGCGAACTTTACACTGGTCATGCTTTAATTGACCTCTCTCAGCAACGCACCTTAATCAGCACTCAAATGACAAGGGTTTGCTTTGCCAAAGTCAGCGATCACCAGATTGAAGCCTACGTTGCTACTGGCGAACCGTTGAAGTGTGCTGGATGCTTCGCCCTTGAAGGTCGAGGAGGTCTATTTGTGGAAAAACTTGAGGGTTGCCATACCAACGTTATTGGTCTTAGCCTACCCCTACTACGCTCGTTTCTCGACCAGTTGGGATACGATGTCACTGACTTCTGGCAAGCTGTAGAACCTCAAGCAGCGCAGAATTGACTGACATTCAGCACTGCTTCGCCATGGTCAGGAATCCAAGCTACCCACTCATCCTCTGATTGCTGACAAAGTAGCAGCGCTTCATCAAAGCTGAAAGGATTGGGAAGTTCTAAAAGGTGTACCCAAGTATCCGCCTGGAACTTCTGCTGCGAAGGTTTGACATCACGCTTGCTTGACCAGTCGAGATTTTGCCAAAGTGGTTGAACGGCAATATTTGATTTGTAGGAATTGAGCATGGTTTTGTTTTCTCTCCAGATAGACAGCACAAGATCAAGGCTGGCTGCTCAACCCCAAGCCGCCTTAATCAATGGACTATTACAAAATTAATTCTGTAATCATTGTTACAGAATTTTAGCTTTTTCGACAAGTAATTGTTTTTTTACTTAACGATCTCAACAACCGCTAAATTAGCTATAAGGTTTCTCCCCTACTCCCATGTCACTCACTTCCCTCCGTTCGCAGCAACATCCCCTGATTCGCCAGCTTGCCGATACTATTGAAGGCGCTTGGCACCAGCACCTAGAACTTCAGCCCTACCCAATGCCTGCTGAATTGGGGTATGTAGAAGGCAGACTAGAGGGAGAAAAGCTGACAATTGAAAATCGCTGCTATCAGACGACTCAGTTCCGCAAACTGCATCTAGAACTAGCAAAAGTCGGTCCCATGCTGGATATTTTGCACTGTGTCATGTTTCCTCGTCCCGAATACGCCCTGCCGATATTTGGGACGGATTTGGTTGGAGGACGGGGACAGATTAGCGCGGCGATCGCGGATTTATCTCCCACTAGCCCTGATCGGACCTTACCAGACACTTACACCTTTAATCTACAGGCACTGCCGGACCTCAACTTTAAATCGTCGCGAGAACTTCCAGCTTGGGGCGACATTTTTTCACAATTCTGTCTGTTCATTCGACCTAATGACTTGGACGAAGAAGCGATGTTTTTGTCACGAGTTGAGGCATATTTGCAGATCCACTGCAAACAGGCAAACCTTGCCCAGCCGATTTCAAGTGAACAACAGGCTCAGATTCTAGCTGGGCAGCGCTACTACTGCAGCAAACAACAACAAAATGATAAGACCCGTCGTGTCTTGGAAAAAGCCTTTGGCTCTGACTGGGCAGAACATTATATGACCACGGTGCTATTTGACGCTTAGATACGTGATACAACTTTTGGGGAACGGAACATCTGCAACAGGAGCAGCAACGAGAGTTCATAGTGGCGAAATTGCGATGGGGTATTACTCCTGAGAACATTTAGGGAAAAAGCGTGGCAATCGAAGAACACAAGCTTAAAGTAGGGACACTGGAATGGTTTTACAGGGTAGCTGAGCCAATTGGCAGAACTGACTGGTTGCCAGTTTTATTGCTACATGGGTTGCCTGCACACAGCTATAGTTGGAGTGAAGTGATGCCAACTTTAGCTCTCCAAGGGTTTAGAGCGATCGCTCCAGATTGGATTGGTTTTGGAGCCTCGGCAAAACCAGAGCAGCGAGATTTTGCTTATACGCCTGATGCTTTTATCACAGCTTTAGCAGAATTTATTCAAGCCCTAGAGCTAAAGAGATTTTCCCTAGTTGTTCAAGGATTTTTGGGTTCCGTTGGTCTTCAGTATGCCTGGCGCTATCCTGAGCAAATCGAGCGCCTGATCATCTTAAATACTCCTGTAGCAACCACTGCCAAGTTGCCTTGGCAGCTTCAGCAATTGGGTCTACCTCTGATTGGCGATATGCTGGCCCAAGATCCCCTCCTAGTTGACCGGACGCTAGAAAGGGGTAGCCGTTACCCAATATCAGACGCCGATCTAGCCATCTACCGTCAACCTTTCCTCAAAAGTTCTGCCGCCGGGCGATCGCTTTTGGCAACGGTGCGGAATCTTCAAATGCAGCAGTCGATGACAGAAATTGCTGATGGCTGGCGCGCCTGGACGCAGCCGACTGCAATTATTTGGGGAATGAAAGACCCTTGGCTCCCCTACAAAATGGCCCAACAACTGGGCGATTCTCTTCCACAAGCAAACCTAATTCCACTAGAAGCAGCAGGACATTATGTTCAGGAGCATTGGTCTGAAAAGGTCGGCGATGCCATCCAACTCTTTCTCCGCCGCCAAGCCAATCGTTAAACAGAAGCGTCAGAGATTGCTAATACACGGTGAAAAGAGGCAAGGAATGAGCAAAAAATGAGTAGTTTTTGATCTGGAGAGTAACTCTCAAAAATGTAATCGTCAATTATTGTGATTTTGCTCGTAGACAATGATTGACTGTAGTGTACATCAGCTGAAAACTGCTGAAGATTTTGCAGACCAGCTTTCTGACGCTAGAAAAACTAATAATACAGGTAGCTCATGTAAAATTCAAGTGCCAGTTGGCACTTGTAAACAACTAACACAGATGAAAGGTAGTCCAGCGAAGCTAGTTGGGCTACCACCGATAATGACCGAGTCGGAAGCACGTCAATGCATAAATGACATCAAACAACATTGGACTAGCATTCGGGCTTTGGTACTTGAGTTGAAAGAACGTCGTGGATGGGAGGTGTTAGGATATCCTCACCTAACTGCTTGCCTGGAAGCGGAATTT
>JAFAVL010000127.1 GCA_019242465.1 Chroococcidiopsidaceae cyanobacterium CP_BM_RX_35
GAAAAAAACGGTGAATTTGCGCATACTCCGAAGTCAATTTTCTAATATCCTGCGGGTAAATTCCCATCATCGATACTGCCTGGATGGATTCAATGCTAATGCCATCGCCGCATACCTTGTCTTTAGGAAAACATTTTTTGTCAAGTAGGGTAACATCATGCCCACTTCTTGCTAGGTGATATCCGGCTGAACATCCTGCAGGTCCTGCACCAACAACCGCAATTTTAGACATAGTCTAACCTCAGTGAGATATGAGTAGACGACTCCGAAAGAAAAAGGATGCCGGTTTACCGCCTAAATGGATCAATTGTTTTGCTATATCCTGAACATCCTGTTGCCTCTTTACCTTTTTGTCTGAGAGATAAACCCCCAACAATGCTTGATTAATCAATTGATGGAACCGAGTATGAGGTAATTGAGAAACGCTTTTCTTCGCATTTTGAATAAAGTGTTCGAATCGTTCAATCATTTCATCATTATTTTTGTAATACAAACAAAAATTCAAATCTCCATTAATGCGGTCCTCCTCCTGATCAATTAAATAATCCAGTAAGATATGTAATCCTTGAACCCACGGAAAGTAACTATTCTTGATCTGGCTTGTGAGTTCATCAGATAAATTCTGCTCGAATGCATAAGCCACCAAACAAAAAATTCCCAGAGTTGATCCTGCACAAGCAGAAAATTCATACCAATGGAGTTCAGGAAGATGTCTCTGGTGTGAAGAAAACCACGTCTTTAATCGTGGAACTCGATCTTCAACCTTGACATGCTTATGGACTTGCAAATCGCAGTAATAATTTGCCAGTTCATGTAGAGCTGGAGCAATCTTTGAGTAATTCGGTATGTTGTATAAAACTTCCTGGCAAGTTCTAACCAGTTTTTGCAAATAGCCATTATCTGCTTGATCGCCCCGAGCTCGGTAATAGTCGGTGTTTTTTGAATCCGGCGTGAGTGCATGAACGAGCGATTCATGCAGGGCACGAAAATCTTCAGGATCTAGCGAGTTGCTGCGATCGCACAAATTATCTAAGTAATCACTAATGGTTTGATAAGCGACGATAAATTTAATTGCTTCCTGCCAATGGCTTCTGGCAAGCAATCCATAGATTGAGCCACCTTCGCAGTGGAATTGTTTGGCTTTAATGCTTGCTAAGGCTTGTTTACGAAGTTCTAAACTTGGAATTTGCTGTGCCTGAACCTTCCAGTCATTCAAGTAACCCCGAACGACTGGAAGAACTTTGAAGTAGGTTTCTGACATCAGCGTCCAGGGAGAAACCGGAATATTCATATTTGAGGTTGATCTCTGCGATTGCCCAAAACCAGTGACAACGACTGCTATTACCGTAAAGAGGCTTGCAACGTTCAACCTCTGCACAGAGGAAGAACTAATGATTGCGGCTTTTAGTAGCCTTTCAAACACTGCACCACAGTTGTAGATAGAATCTAGGGAGCTTGGGCACGCTTGCGTTTGTCATGCTAGGCATAGTTGAAAATGTCGCAGGTTTCAGCTCTGTCCAGCCATGGCTATCTAGATAGCCTACACAAGGAGAGAGCACGCAGCTAAAATTTAGAGAAAAGCCAGGATTGCGATCAACTTTGGCTTGTACTTAGGCGTTGGTAGACTCATGACGGCTTCTCAAATCGCTTCTCCTCCCCTCGTAGCAATTGCTCAAACTACAAGTCAGGCAGCACGGCAGTTGGCAGTGCTGCCAACAGATGCTAGAAATCAAGCGCTTGGGGCGATCGCTCAAGCTTTAGAATCTGCCTCAGAGCAAATTCTGGCAGCAAATATCGCTGATTGTGCAGCTGCCGTTGCCACTGGAATTCCCAAAGCTCTCTACAAACGGCTGGAATTGGATGAAGATAAGCTACGAAGTGCGATCGCAGGAGTCAGAGATGTTGCCCAGCTTAGTGATCCAGTTGGCGTGGTACAAATTCACCGCCAATTAGACGATGGATTAATCCTCAAGCGTGTCACCTGCCCTTTAGGAGTGCTAGGCATTATTTTTGAAGCGCGTCCTGATGCGGCAATCCAAATTTCTGCTCTTGCCATCAAGTCTGGTAATGGTGTGATTCTTAAGGGTGGTACAGAAGCCGTTCGTTCCTGTGAAGCGATAGTCCAAGCAATTCACCAGGGATTAGTGCCAACCGCCGTTAACCCAGAGGTTATACAGTTGCTCACGACGCGGGAGCAAACGCTGGAACTGTTGCAGATGGATCAATACGTAGATTTGATTATTCCTAGAGGCTCGAACTCATTTGTCCGGTTTGTGCAAGAAAATACACACATCCCGGTATTAGGTCACGCAGAAGGAATTTGTCATCTCTATGTAGATCAGGCAGCTGATCTAGAGAAAGCAGTTGTGATCGCCGTAGATGCGAAAACTCAATATCCTGCTGCCTGCAATGCCATCGAAACTCTACTCGTCCATCAATCCATAGCCTTAGACTTTTTGCCACAAGTTGCCGCAGCCTTGCAAGCGCGTCATGTCGAGTTAAGGGGAGACAAGCTAACCTGTGAGATTCTAGATATTTCGGCAGCAAAGGAAACAGATTGGGTAACGGAGTATAGCGATCTGATTCTCTCGATTAAAGTTGTGGATTCTCTAGAGGCAGCGATCGAGCACATCAACACATATGGTTCGGGACATACAGACGCGATCGTAACTGAAGACTCAACTGCTGCTGCCACTTTCCTCGCCCAGGTGAATGCTGCTGGAGTGTACCACAATTGTTCAACTCGATTTTCTGATGGCTTCCGCTATGGCTTTGGGGCAGAAGTCGGAATTAGTACTCAAAAACTGTCGCCGCGTGGTCCTGTGGGGCTAGAGGGATTGGTAACTTACAAATATCAACTCTCTGGCAATGGGCATGTTGCAGCGACGTATACAGGGGCGAATGCTAGGTCTTTTAGCCACAAGGATTTAACTTTGTCATAATTCTACTTGTGGTAACTCACTTTCGTGCTTAAACTAAGGCTTTGAGGAGGGCTTGGAGTTTTAGTTGAATTTCTTTAAGTTCTTTGTCTGGATCAGAACCAGCGACAATTCCTGCTCCAGCGTAGAGTCGCGCGTGATCGCCATCTATTAAAGCTGAGCGAATTCCAACGATAAACTCACTGTTGTTACGGTAGTCTATCCATCCTAGAGGTGCGGCGTAGAGCCCGCGTTCAAAGCTTTCGTAACGGCGAATCTCTGCACAGGCAATTTCTCTAGAAGCACCAGCAACTGCTGGAGTGGGGTGCAGTTCAGCAACTATTTCTAATGGCTGTACGCTAGTAGAAACTTTTGCCCGGATAGGTGTCCATAAATGCTGAATATTTGACAGTTGCCGCAACTGTGGAGATGACAGATGGGGAACTAAACTCAGTTTGTTTAGGCGTTGGGTAATAAAGTCAATTACAACTTGATGTTCGCGCCTTTCCTTTTCACTACTTAATAAGTAATTTGCTAAAGTGTTATCCTCGAAGGCTGTCTTACCTCGTGGTGCTGAACCAGCTAAAGCATCGGTTGTCAATTCTTGGTTGTGAATACTAATTAGTCGTTCTGGACTGGCACCAATAAAGTTTTGTCCCTTAGCATTGCTGACAGAAAAAATATAACAATTGGGGTAAAGTATCCGCAGATTATTTAAGGATTGTAGTAACCTAAAAGGAACGCGTGAGGTGACATCAATTGCCTGAGCGATCACAATTTTACTTAGGTTGTTCGAGTTAATCAATTCCAGAGAAGATAAAACAGCTCGTTTAAAATTCTCTGACTCCATGCTTGATTGGTCAACAAATTCCTGTTGATAATGATTGACCCGATTCAAGTCATAAGCTGAAGTACAGATCAGGTCACCATTCTCCCAGAGACGACCTCCACAGAGCGAGGTGACTTCGTTAAGTTTTTCCCATAACTGCTGCACGATTGCTTCAACATTAACTTGAGGATTGATAACTAGATTAGCAACAAACGTACAGCGATCTCGCCGTGTTGCTATCTGCCATTGGGGAAGAAATATTGTTGTTCCTGGAAATGGGTAGCCTACTTGGGGATGCTCGTCAAAAAAACTGAAGCTACAGAAGAAGTGAGGACCAGTGAACAAGCTATCTACAACACCAAGAGTCGTCGTGTTAGCAAGACATGAATTAATAAATTGTTGAGCTTGGTTGAACCGATTAATTGAGCTTGATAGCTGAAATCTTGCCACTGCTCCAATGGCAGCGATCGCTTCTCCTTTACCTCTGTTTTCAAGATAAAAACTTAGCTCATCTAGTTTCGCAAGCTGAAGCAGGATTAGCGGATCGGTTGACTCAATTTCTAGCGATAAACTAACAATTTGCGTACAATTTCTGCCGCGGCAACTTTGCAGGCAATTTAAAAGAAACTGAGCAATTGACCTATATTCTACAAAGAGATTAGTATGACACGGTAAAACTGGCATGTAGGTAAATTTTTCTTAAGTTTTGTTCCTAAGTTGTGATAAAACCTGGTGTCCTTTCTAGAGGTAACACACTCACGCTAAAATTAGCTACCTAGATGCCTGTTCTCAAGCAGTTGGGCTTTACATCACCCATATACTGCCTGGGCTCAGGCGCTTACCTCTTAAAACCTGGATTCACACATCAGTCAACTTCTAATCATTCAATAAACCACATCTAATGACGACAAAGCTT
>JAFAVL010000178.1 GCA_019242465.1 Chroococcidiopsidaceae cyanobacterium CP_BM_RX_35
AGGAGGGGCAGGGGGAGCTGGGGAAGCTGGGGGAGAGTAGAGAGCGTGTTCTTAGCTCAGATCTCTAGTTTGCCTCATTTAAGTTGAATGTTTGGAAGTTGACCACAGATTTTACTGACGCAATTTTCGCTCATCAACCCTCATAACCTGTCTTCCTTCTCTTCTCTCCCCCTGCCTCCCCTGCCCCCCCTCCTCCTGACAGGCGGCAAACACAACTCACCCTTTACGGTTCGCCCCAATGCCTCAACCGATTGATTTGCCTACATTAGACACAGTGAAAGCAAACGGCATCAAAGGAACATGGTTGAACCAGCTGACGTACATTCTGAAGATGAGCCTCTCTACAGAGTGCGAAAAGTGCCCTGTATGGAGCGCTCAGACACTCTCAGTTATAAAGATTTAGTACTTGGAGCTGACGGTATTAAAGCTGGAAAAGCGCTGATTCAACCCAGTTGGTTCAATTTGCAGTCCTGTATTCTCTCAAATTTTAGTAATTATACGGAGCCAGAACTCCAATGCCAAAAGTAGTTGGAATTGACCTAGGAACAACTAACTCATGCGTAGCAGTTATGGAAGGTGGTAAACCCACAGTCATCGCTAACGCAGAAGGTTTTCGGACAACACCTTCCGTCGTTGCCTTCGCCAAAAATGGTGATCGCTTGGTCGGTCAAATTGCCAAACGGCAGGCTGTGATGAACCCCGAGAATACCTTCTATTCAGTCAAGCGCTTCATTGGGCGTAGGTTCGATGAAGTGACTCACGAAGCGACGGAAGTCTCTTACAAAGTCGTGCGCGATAGCAACGGCAACGTCAAGCTAGATTGCCCCGTTGCTGGCAAGCAGTTTGCGCCAGAAGAGATTTCGGCTCAAGTGCTTCGCAAATTAGTAGAAGACGCTAGCAAATATATCGGAGAGCCAGTAACTCAAGCCGTAATCACCGTTCCAGCATACTTCAACGACTCCCAGCGTCAAGCCACCAAAGATGCTGGTAAGATTGCGGGGATTGATGTGTTGCGGATCATCAACGAGCCTACGGCTGCTTCCCTAGCTTATGGATTCGACAAAAAGAGCAACGAAACTATCCTAGTATTTGACCTGGGTGGCGGTACGTTTGACGTGTCCATCTTGGAAGTAGGGGATGGGGTGTTTGAAGTGCTAGCCACTTCAGGAGACACTCACCTTGGTGGTGATGACTTTGACAAGAAAATCGTTGACTACCTAGCCGAAGAATTCCGCAAGTCTGAGGGCATTGATCTGCGTAAGGATAAACAAGCCCTCCAACGTCTGACGGAAGCGGCAGAAAAGGCAAAAATTGAGCTGTCTAGCGTTACCCAAGCAGAAATTAACCTACCCTTCATCACCGCTACTCAGGAAGGTCCTAAGCATCTGGATACGACGCTGACGCGTACCCAGTTTGAAAAGCTCTGCTCTGACTTAATTGACCGCTGTCGCGTCCCAGTCGAGAATGCACTGCGCGACGCCAAGATCGATAAGGCAGCGATCAATGAAGTGGTGTTAGTCGGTGGCTCAACCCGCATTCCCGCAGTGCAAGAGCTAGTCAAGCGGTTGCTGGGTAGGGACCCCAACCAAAGCGTCAACCCGGATGAAGTCGTAGCTGTGGGTGCCGCGATCCAGGCAGGCGTCTTGGCTGGTGATGTGACTGGAATCTTACTATTAGACGTGACTCCGCTTTCCTTAGGTGTGGAAACTCTAGGTGGTGTCATGACCAAGATTATTCCTCGCAACACGACAATTCCGACCAAGAAGTCAGAAGTTTTCTCTACCGCTGTGGATGGTCAAAGCAATGTTGAGATCCACGTCCTTCAAGGTGAGCGGGAGATGGCAAATGATAACAAGAGTTTGGGTACCTTCCGCCTAGATGGAATTCCAGCAGCACCGCGAGGCGTTCCGCAAATTGAGGTCACTTTTGACATTGACGCCAACGGTATTCTCAACGTCAATGCCAAAGATAAGGGCAGTGGTAAGGAACAGTCCATCAGCATTACTGGGGCTTCTACCCTAGATAAGACTGAAGTTGAGCGGATGGTGAAGCAAGCCGAACAGAATGCATCAGCCGATAAGGAGCGTCGTGAGAAGATCGACCGCAAGAACCAGGCAGACTCTTTAGCTTATCAAGCAGAGAAGCAGCTGAGTGACTTAGGTGACAAAGTTCCCGATGCTGATAAGACAAAGGTTGAAGGATTAGTCAAAGACCTGCGGGAAGCGACCGCCAAAGATGACGACGAGCAGATCAAGAAGATCATGCCAGAACTACAGCAGGCTTTGTTTGCTGTTGGTAGCAACCTCTATCAGCAAGCTGGTGGCGGTCCATCTGCTGGTGGTCCGAATCCAGATGGCGGTGGTTCGGCTCCATCTGGTGGCGGTGATGATGTGATTGATGCTGACTTCACAGAAAGTAAGTAGGCATCTTTTGTCAAGATGTAGCTAGCGTCAGTAGTTAGTCAACGGTACACCACCAATGCACAACGGCGGTGTACCGTTGACTGCTGCGGTCGCACTATTCACTTCCGCTGTCAGGGGGGGTTGGGAAGTCTTGCAGTGCTGCTTCCTAACCCTTTTTCGTAAGGAGATGCAAATGACATACCCGCAAGCACCTTGGAAGCTACAAGGCTATGCTTTCCAAACTGTGCAGTTAGTAGACATTGATCGAGTGCGCCCACTGATCCCCAGCAAGTTGAATGTTCTCTCAGTCTGGCCTGGCAAAACTGTGGGTGGAATTTATCTGTCTGCCTACGAGTCCGGCTCTGTGCTGGAGTACAACGAGTTGATTGTGATCGCCGCTTTGGTGAGCTATGGGGGCAAATTCGGTAGCTGGATTTCCCACATTTATGTAGACAGTCCAGATTCCGTAGCAGGTGGTCAGGAGATCTGGGGGCTACCGAAGGAACTCGCTGAATTTAGTTGGGATAGGGAGGGCGTCACTGTCCGTCAAAACAACCAGTTACTGTGCAGCCTAAGCTACAACCGACAAACCTTTGGCTGGCGGCAGTGGTTGGCTGCACCTACTTTTAGTACTTTAGATGCTAATTTACTCTTGTTCAGAAGTGAGTTAGAGTCCAAACTAGGTCTAGTTAGTGCCAAATTAGCAATGCCAGCCCAGAGTCCTTTAGCTAGCTTGGGTATGGGTCAGCCTTTGGTAACTATTCACAGCGAAGAGCTGCGGTTGAGCGTTGCGGCACCTGAGGTAGTGGGGCAAAGGTAACTAACTTGGCATTTCGATTAAGGAGTAGAGGGATTTAGGAACGGCGATCGTCGTCATCCGCGAAGCTCTTTACTCCACATATTTTCGGTAAGAGGAATTCATTAATGGTCAATGAAAAAGCTGATGCACTTAAAATAACCAAACGGGAAGAAGACTATTCTCGTTGGTATCTAGATATTGTAGATAGAGCCAAGTTAGCAGAAGAATCCGGTATTCGTGGCTGTATGATTATTAGACCGGAAGGATTTGCTCTTTGGGAGAAGATGCAGCAAATTCTAGACGGAATGTTTAAAGAAACTGGGCATGAAAATGCCTATTTTCCTATGTTTATACCTATTAGTTACTTCTCTAAAGAGGCTGAGCATGTTTCTGGCTTTGCTAAGGAATGTGCCGTTGTGACTCATCACAGGTTAAAAGTTACTGAATCGGGAGAAATTACAGTAGATCCCGAAGCTGAGCTAAGTGAGCCTCTAGTTGTTAGACCAACTAGCGAGACAATCATCTGGTCTGCTTACCGCAACTGGATACAAAGTTATAGAGATTTACCTATTCTTTTAAATCAGTGGGCAAATATTTGTCGTTGGGAACTCAGAACTAGACCTTTCTTGCGAACTACAGAGTTTCTTTGGCAAGAAGGACACACAGCTCATGCAACTTTTGAGGAAGCTGAGGCTGAAGCGAGACAAATGCTTGAAATTTACAAAACTCTCGTTGAACAGTATTTAGCTATTCCTGTGTTTGCTGGACGCAAGACTGAAAATGAAAAGTTTCCTGGTGCTGACCATACTTATACAATTGAGACAATGACACAAGATAGACGTGCCATACAAGTTGGAACTAGTCATCACCTAGGAACGACTTTTTCCAAAGCTTTTGACGTTACATATTTATCGGCTGAAGGGACTCAAGAGTATCCATTTGCTACGAGCTGGGGTATCACAACAAGACTGATCGGAACCTTGATTATGGTTCACTCTGATGACCAGGGCTTTGTCTGTCCACCTCGCATTGCTCCTCTGCAAGTGATTGGCGTTCCCATTTACCGGAAAGAGACAGAAAAAGAGCAGGTACTCGCTCGATTTAGCGAACTAGAGGAACAGTTTAAGGCAGTTAAAGCGTTCTCATTCAAAGTTGACACTCGCGATAATCTGAGTCCTGGTTTCAAATTCAATGATTGGGAGTTAAAGGGAATTCCTTTACGCCTTGAAATTGGTCCTAGGGACTTAAAAAATGGGACTGCTGTGTTAGTTCGTCGTGACACAGGTGAAAAAATTAACGTCGCTCAAAACGATTTGGAGACTCAAATCAAAACATTGCTAGATGAAATTCAGGCTAACCTTTTTCAGAAGGCAAGAGAATTCCAGCAGCAGAACACGTACTTTGTGGAAACTTATGAAGAATTCAAGGCAGATATTGAGAAAAAACCAGGATTTTACATAGCTTATTTTGACGGTAGCTCTGAAGACGAAGAGAAGATTAAAGAAGAAACAAAGGCAACGGGACGCTGTATTCCTTTTGATCAAAAGGAGGTTGGTAAGTGTTTTTATACGGGCAGGCAGACACGAACGCAGGTCATCTTTGCTAAAGCCTACTAATCGTCGTTCTCCCTTCCCCCAATGCCCACCTGGGGGATTGCTATTTGACCAGAAATCTTGTTTTCTAGTTCCTGACGAGAGATTTTACTAACATCAAAGGCTCAACGTTCCGCTTAATGGTCGCTCCAGCGGCTTCGCTCT
Source organism: Chroococcidiopsidaceae cyanobacterium CP_BM_RX_35 (assembly GCA_019242465.1). The sequence goes on from JAFAVL010000178.1 coordinate 4,959, forward strand.
CACAAGCTCAAATTCACGCAAGTGATCGCGCGAACTAAAGTTGAACTTGTTTAACTTGGCTTGCCGAACCTGCTCGCGGCAGAACGTTCAGCTTGCAAGGGCGCAGCTGCTGAAGCTACGTGCGGTAGAACATTCATGGCGATAAAATCTCCCGTAATTTGAATTAACGTGAGTTCGGGATAAGAAAAGGCAAGCAGCTTAAGGTGAAAGTATTGAAATCTTACACACTGCTCGCCCTATGCTTAGTCTAGAAAACTTGTTTTGCCGCGTCGATGATTTCTGCTGCTGGCTTGAACTCGCTACTACCCATGCTGTCACTGGTTGGTTGAAAACTTTTCTGAGGGATTTACAGTTGACTAGCTCGAATTAGCGAGTACCACAAAATCTACTAGAAACAGCAACGTACCCCGATAAATTATTGCATATAATACATTTGTTGCAGATATTGCATTTACCTGCTACCATCTGTTTAGAAATCAACTTAGGAAATCCTTATGACCGCGCTTTTACATCGTGAACCTCCTCCTACTGCTACTGAGGCAGCTCTGGCGCGGATTTCGGGACAGCGCCTATCCCGATTCGCTCATCGTCGGCACCCCCTGAGAGTCCAAGTCATCGATGCCGAGCAGGTGCAACCACTGGAACTTCCGGCAGGTGCTGTTGCCCTGCTGATGGACATCCTTGAAGTCATGGCAACTGGGCGTGGCGTTACTATCATCCCTGAGAATGCCGAACTCACCACAGTTGAGGCCGCAAGTGTTCTGAATGTATCTCGCCCATTCCTCATCAAGCTTCTTGAGCAGGGGCAAATTCCCTGTCGCAAAGTTGGTAAACACCGACGTATCCGCATGGAGGACGTGATGGCTTACAAAGCCCAAATTGACGGAGAACGGGAAGCAATTCTTGACGAGCTGGTTGCCGAAGCACAGGCAGAGGACATGGGCTATCGTCAAAAATGAGGAGTTACTACACAGCACTCCTCGACGCCAACGTGCTGTACCCAGCACCGATGCGGGACCTCTTCCTTCCGCTCGCCGTCACCGATCTCTTCCGTGCCAAGTGGAGCGCCGACATCCATAGAGAATGGATCGAGGCGCTTTTGCAGCGAGAACCTCATCGCGAGCGTCTCAAACTCGAACGAACCCGCGATCTGATGGATCAAGCGACTCGTGACTCACTCGTCACAGGCTACGAAAGCATCATTCCCTCCCTTTCATTGCCTGACCCAGACGATCGACACGTACTTGCTGCTGCCATAGTCGGTCATTGTGATGTCATCGTTACTCAAAACCTGCGAGATTTCTCAACTGAAGAGTTAGCACCCTACAGCATCGAGACCCAGCATCCCGATGAATTTCTTCACAACCTTTTATCCCTCGCTCCTGGCATATTCTGTAGCGCAGTGCGGAAGGTACGTGCGCGGCTGAAATATCCCCCTCTCACAGGACATGAATATTTAGAGAACCTGACACAGGTGGGTCTGACGGCTACCGCCTCTGAACTCAAGCAATATACTGATTTGATCTAATCCCAGCTCCGTGCAGGAGAACACTTGTCGATTAACACGAACTTTGTCAATAGTTCACTTAGCTTCACAAAGGCAGAGGACGCTTAATCTGTTAACGATGACCAGCAGCGAGTTAAGCGACACAAGTTGCGTTTTGTCATCTTCTTCATCCATTCCCACCCCAATCTATATAAATTTGGCATCTAAAGACTTGGCATCAGTTTCTTTTAGTTGTGGTTCACGGCTTGAAAAGTCAGAAGAATTACGGAGGTACTTGCAAGCGACTGTGGAATAGCCTAGATGTACGTCATATTTGATGATGTAAAACTTTGACTATACTTACTTTCTCTGTCCTCTGTATTAAGTCAGGGGAAAAGCCAATTCTTAGTCGGCACCGTATTGAATACCAAAAGCGGATCGAAGTTTCCTTAGCTACTCACTTAATTCAGGCTAATCTGGATTTGCTAATTCGGGATGCTGTCGCCCAGCAACTAGGACCTGGCTGGCACGCTTTGAACTGGGAGACAGTAGGAGTAGTGAAACTGTCACCAGCCTTCATGCAACAGCTGAAATCCTTGGGCTTTAGATCAATTAGTTCAGGAGATACGGATAATATACATGAGAATCCAACCCACTAGTCCTCAAGCACTGCTCCCAACTGCCAACAGACGTTCACTATTCCGGCTAATGCATCAACTACAGACACTCTCAGCCGCATAATGGGGTTTGCCCACCTAAATTAGAGGCGCTTGATCTGCTTAAGTCATGCTTCTAAGGCAGCATTATACTGCTACCTCCACTTTCAGGGAAGCACATCTGGCAGCAAAATTGTCACTTAGGGGCACTTCGGCTTTTGAGCAATAAACTGTTAGCACAAAGTCTTTTTTGGGAACTCTATAAATAGAGCCTAATTATTTTTGTTTATTATTCAAGACTAGAGAAAGGAGAACACTAATTGTGGTCTTACCATACATTGCTAGAGCAGCAGCCATATTTCTCGGAGTATTAAGTCAGATAGATAAGACACAGGAAGAGGTAAAAGCATGGAAAGAACTTTTAAACGAGTTGAAACAGGAGGAAATAGATGATAAGTTGAGTAAAGTTTGTAATATCAAAGATATAGATTTAATGTCCGGCAGACAAAGGCAACGGGACGCTGTATTCCTTTTGATCAAAAGGAGG
>JAFAVL010000601.1 GCA_019242465.1 Chroococcidiopsidaceae cyanobacterium CP_BM_RX_35
CATTGGTATAAAGAGCGTAGCCCAGGTTGGCAACCTAGAGCCTTAATGAATGGTTTGGGCTCCATTACTACAGCAGTAGTTCTGGTCGTGATCTTGATGTCAAAATTCGGGGAGGGGGCTTGGGTAGTTGTCGTCGCAGTTCCGATCCTGGTAGGCATATTCATGGCCATTCATCATCACTATAAATTTGTAGCTGAGGAGGTCAGTGTTAAGGACTTAGCACCCAGAGGTTACATTCCTAGACTTAAAGTGGAAGTTTCAACCCACCCTGCAGTAGTGATAGTCGGTCAGCTGAATAAGGGAACAGTGGAAGCACTTGATTATGCCCGTAGTATAGCGGATGAGATTGTTGCTATCCACGTCGATATTGGTCTAACGGACCGAGAAAAACTGCTACAACAGTGGCAAGAGTTAGAAAATGATATTTCCTTAGTCATTTTGGACTCGCCCTATCGCTCTTTGGTCGCTCCAATTTGTAAATTCGTGAGTGAGTTCGAAGCGCAACATCCCGGAGTTTTATCGACGGTTGTCATTCCGGCTTTTGTCACACGTAACTGGTGGGAAGGTCTTTTGCACAATCAAACAGCCTTTTTCTTAAAACGAGCTTTGCGGGCTAAGAAGAGTCGAGTTGTGACCACTGTGAGATATTACCTCTAATGTGCTTAAACTTAAACACACTTACATGGCTCTGGCTAACTCTCATCTCACTAGCGAACAGCATACTGGGTGGGATTATATCTGTATATTCTGAAGCGCATTGGTCCCCTTGGCACATAGTTGTGTCTATACTTGTGGCCTTGATGTGGATTGTGTTTTTAGCTGGGGCTGAGGTATTGTCTGGAGCCTTGTTGTTAATTGGGGGTTGGACTTTAGCTGGAGCTTGGCTAGTAGCTTTAATTTGGACTGCGATTCTCGTTTTGGTTACGGCTACGTTGAGGGCTACCAATTCTATGAAAAGCGCTGGTTTTAGTAAAACTCAGATTTTCTGGTATCTGGTCATATTCTCTTCAGTTGGCTTAGGTTTAGGCTGGATAATAGGGGCTGTTTTTTCCTTTAGCAAGTTTGCCTAAATCAAAAGGCAGCTATTGTCTTCTGACGAATGGTTTTGCTAACAGAGCAAAATCTTAACCTGGTTTAAATCCAACCAATAGAGCTAGTTCCAGCCATTTCCAGTAGCAGTCTACATCTGTAAATCCAATTTCTCTCAGCCAGACAAGTTGGGTTTCCATGTCTAGCAACTTATTAGAAGGGTCTTCGGTTTCTTTCGTGATACCAATCGCGTTGAGAAAGCGTTCGTGGACTACAGGTGTAGGAGAGGCAACATGCTCTAGGTTGCAGAACACTCCACCTGGCTCTAGTAAGTCAAACGCCTCAGCATAGAGCGATCGCTTACGTTCATCAGTGCAGTGATGAATCGCAAAACTTGACACGACGACATCGAAGCGACCAAGGGAAGGCAGAGGCAGGTCAAGGTTATGCTCTACTACCTCAACGGTTTGATCTCCGGCAAACCGTTCTCGCACAGCTTGAAGCATGGTGGGTGAGAAATCTACAGCAATCCCAGAAGCTTGTGGACGATCAATCTTAAGTAGCGCTAGCAGCCGACCATCCCCTGTCCCAAGATCGAGGATGCGCTTGACATTTTGGGGAACGCAATCGAGCAGCACAGCCTCTCCTTCTATCCGATGGGGAAGCTAGTCAGCTCTAGCCAGATATCCCAAAGCATGATCGGGAGTGTCCCACAGATTTACCATTGTGACCTCCTAATTGTAGTGAACTGTAAGCATCCCTTAATTCAGCGATGCCAATGTTTTGGTATTTATAACTTCCAGTATTTCTCTCCTGTCTTTAGCAATTACAAATTGTGTGGTACATAATCGACAACAGGTGTATGTAAAGGTTGCTATGCCAGAGGTCCGGTTCGATAAATACTACCGCTATGAAGACTTAACTCGTATTCTCCACGGCTTAGCTGAGGAATATCCTCACCTTGTAAGTATAGAAAGTATCGGCAAGAGTTACGAAGGTCGCGACATCTGGTTGATGAAAGTTACCTGCTACGCTACTGGTCCAGATGGGGAAAAGCCCGCCCTTTGGATTGATGGTAATATCCACTCCACCGAACTCGCACCATCCAGTACCTGCCTGTACTTCCTGCAAACATTAGTCACATCTTACGGCACCCACCCGGACATTACCCGTTGCTTAGATACCCGCACCTTCTATATTTGTCCCCGCGTTAACCCCGATGGGGCTGAGTTGTCATTGGCTGACAAGCCAAAATTTATTCGCTCCAGTAGCCGCCCCTATCCATATGACGAGCAACCCATAGATGGGTTAGTGAGCGAAGATATAGATGGCGATCGCCGCATTTTAATGATGCGGATTCCAGATGCCAATGGAGCCTGGAAAATCTGCCCTACTGAACCTCGACTGCTGATGCGGCGGGAGCCAACGGAAACGGGTGGTGAGTATTATCGTCTCTTACCAGAAGGGCGGCTAGAAGACTATGATGGAGTTCAAATCAATATCCTGCCTCCAAAAGAAGGACTAGACCTAAACCGCAATTTTCCTGCTCAGTGGCGACAGGAGTTTGAGCAGGCAGGGGCAGGCTCTTATCCCACATCCGAGCCGGAAGTGCGATCGCTCGTCCAATTCATGACTGGTCATCCCAACATTACCGGGGCTATTGCCTTCCACACTTTCAGTGGTGTCTTGCTGCGCCCTTACAGCCACCTCAGCGATGAGGAATTACCAGTCAAAGACCTCTACACCTACCAGCGTATTGGCGAAAAAGGTACCGAACTCACTGGTTACCCTGCCATCTCCGTCTTTCATGAGTTTCGATACGATCCGAAGGAGATTGTTACTGGTACCCTCGATGACTGGGCGTATGAACACCAAGGTCTATTTAGTTGGACAGTAGAGATTTGGAGTCCCCAGCGTCAGGCTGGAATTACCGAGTACAAATATATCGATTGGTATCGGGAACACCCTTGGGAAGATGATCTTAAACTGCTGCGCTGGAGCGACGAAAAACTAGCAGGTAAGGGCTACGTTGATTGGTACCCATTTAACCATCCTCAACTAGGTCAGGTTGAACTAGGCGGTTGGGATACCATGTATGCTTGGTCAAATCCCCCTCCAGAATTTTTGGAGCAAGAGATTGCCCGTTTCCCCAACTGGCTGATTTGGCATCTGCTCATATCTCCCCGCTTAGAAATTTACCAAGCTAATGCCCAGCGACTGAGTGATAGCACTTACCGAGTGCGACTAGTGGTGCATAATACGGGTTGGCTCCCAACCTACGTGACCCAAAAGGCATTGGAAAAAAAACTCGTGCGGGGTTGCATTTGTGAAATAGAGCTACCAGAGAGTGCAACCCTAGAGACAGGCAGAGTTCGTGAGGAGTTGGGTCAGTTAGAGGGACGTGCCTACAAACCCTCAGCTCCCACACGGCGACATGGCGATCCCACACAGGATCGAGTTAAGGTGGAGTGGGTTGTTCGGGCTCCAGAGGGTAGCAGAGTGAAACTATTAGCCCGGCACGAACGTGCTGGAGTCGTCCGCACTGAAATTGTCTTATGATTTGGTTCTATGCACGATGTCTCGTTAAGAAAGCAGGTAGGTCTACCTGGAGTGGTTGCTTTCCTAAAGGCATTGAGGACAAGTTTGACCCCATGAGTTCTATGGTTTCAATGTCTGTTGACGGCTGAATTGCCTCAAGAATCTCTAACAGTTCATCTTCAGGATCTGGCAGTCGTTCTTCAAGAGCTGTCTTCAGTTCCAGTAATTGATGCTGGCTGTCCTTGTACAGGTTTTTCCAATAATGCACAGCAGTTTCATACTCACTAGCTTGCTGAGCTTGCTGCAACAGTTTTTCCTGTAACAGGATAGTTTCCTGTTCTAGCTGCACTAGGCGAGAGCTACCCCGCTCGCACTCTGCTTCTATTTCCTGATAGGCGTGTTGCAGTTGTGCTTGTGCTGTGTGTTGCCCGGCTAGCTGGGTTTCTAGTGCTTCAATTTTGGTCTGACCTGCTGTTAGATCTTGTTTGAGTACGCCAAGCTGTCGTTGGAGTTCGTTGATGGCTTGTTGCTGAAGATTAGCAATTTTCTCAGTTGCCACAAGTTGGGTTTCCAGTAGCTGCTGATCTGTCAGCTTTTGCCTCAACTCATTCAAGGAAGCTAGAGATTGTTCCAGCGCCTGCTCTAATTGATTCATCCGCTCTGTCTGGTTAGGCTCAGGCGACATTGAGGTGCCTTGCCCTGGGCTAGCGACTCCTTGTTCTTGTGCTAGATCGCTCACGCAGTACCTCTATCGAGTTTTATCCGGGTGGTCCTTGGCTAAGTGGTAAGTAACCAGGTAGAGCTTGCTCAGGGAAGTCGCCAGAGCCACCAAGGGGCGAACCTTGAGTGACTTGCTGGGCAGTATGATGGTTGATTGACCAGCGGTGGTCAACTGGAACCTGAGACTGCCGACAACGTTCTTCAAGTTGCTTCTGTTGGGCTGCAGCTTTACGGAGAGTAATAATCAGCTGGCTAACCTGTGCCCGCAAAGCTGAATCGTGATTGACTGCTACCATTGTTTGCCGCTCTAACAGTTGCAGTAGCAGTTCGTAATGGATAGGTGAAGGAAGGAGAATCGGTTCCATCTCTCAACTATGAGGGTACTCTCATCATATCCTTTAGGATGGAAGGATGGGCGGGTCGGAAAATAGGGCAGCAATTGCCGCAGATGGATCGGGCTGTTTCACTAAAGACTCCCCAATTAGCACCGCCTGAGCCCCTGCGGTTGCTACTATAGCCAAATCAGCAGAGGTGTGCAGCCCTGATTCGCTGACAACAAGGATGCCCCGCGATTCCAATTGATGATTCCGAGCTTGCAGTAGAGAGGTGGTAGTTTTCAAGTCTACCGAAAAGTTTTCTAGATTGCGGTTATTGATCCCGACCAATGTGACTCCATCTATGTCTAGCACCCGGTCTAGTTCTTCTAAAGTATGAACTTCAATCAAGGCAGCCATCTTTAAGGCATTGGTAATCTTGACAAAATATCGTAGATCTTGATCGCTGAGGATTGCAGCAATCAGCAGGACAGCATCAGCACCCCAAACCCGGGCTAGATAAATCTGGTAGGGATATATTAAAAAATCTTTACATAATAAAGGTAGGGTAAGAGCAGCGCGAATCCGAGCCAAGTTGTCAAAGCTGCCTTGGAAGAAGCGTTCATCTGTAAGCACAGAGATGCAACTGGCACCGCCTTGCTGGTATGCAGTGGCGATCGCCACCGGGTCAAAGTCTGACCGTAGAATCCCCCGGCTGGGAGAAGCTTTTTTAACTTCAGCAATCAATGCTGGCTTGGTCTTCTCTTGCCGCAGGGCAGCAACGAAATCGCGCGGTGGCGGCGCTGTGAGAACCTGACGCTGCAACTCAACGAGTGGGAGTTTTTCTCTTCGTTGGGCAACTTCTGTCTCTTTATGCCAAACAATTTCCTCCAAAATATGCTTTGGTGTGGCGTCAGGCATGGCAATTTCGTAGCGTAAGCTTTCTACAGCAATAGCTGGGTTAGGTGGACGGCGACGGATTTGCATTTGTAGGGAGTAGGGGGATAGGGAGTAGCGCGAAGTCAAGCAAGGGAGGTTGCCTCCGCTCTTCGTAGCTCTTCCTTTAGGAAGCTTGGAACTTCGGGTATAGGGGAAGTAGGGAATAATAATCTAAAATCCCTACTCTCTCAAAGGGAGCGCCGGAGTTCACTCCGGCTGCTGCTTTGAGCAAGCGCAATGACTCATAGTTTAAGAAGCGATCGCTCGCTTGTATGCTTCGTCTAGCACTTCTGAAAGCGTCGGGTGAGTATGGACTAGATGGGCAAGGGAGTGAACAGACTGCCTGTTCGCAATCGCTGCTGACGCCTCATGGATCAAATCTGCTGCGTGCAATCCTAAGATATGCACACCTAAGACTTCACCTGTATCTTGGCGGTAGATCACCTTTGCCATGCCTTCACCTTCGCCTTCTGCTAAAGCCTTAGAATTCCCCTTAAAGTAAGTCCTAACTGCTCCAACCTCGAATCCCTCTATCTGACCCAACTCCTTAGCAGCTGGTTCTGTCATTCCCACTGTGCTGATTTCCGGGTGGGTAAACACAGCAGCGGGAATACTGCGATAGTCTACCTGCTGCTGTCGCCCACAGATGTTTTCCACCGCTATGATGCCCTGAGCTGAAGCCGCATGAGCTAGCATCATCTTACCGTTAGCATCCCCAATTGCCCAGAGGTGCGGCACTGGTTCTCCAGATGAAAGGACTGCCATGCGGTCATCTACTGGAATAAAGCCTCGCCGATCAATTTCCACCCCTACAGACTCTAAACCGAGGTTCTTGGTAGCAGGAATGCGACCAGTCGCAACTAGGCAAGCATCCACCTCAAGCACGTCTACAACTTCTTTAGTTTTAGTATCGGCTAGTTCAATCGTCACAGGGTTACCAGGGGTAACTTTCTTTGCCAAGACGCCTACCTTAGTTTCAATATCACGCGGAGCAATTAGCACGCGTTGAGCAAGTTTAGAAATATCTGGATCAAAACCGGGTAAAAGCTGGTCTAAAGCCTCGATCATCGTGATTTCACAGCCTAGAGCTGAATAGACATCAGAGAACTCCAAACCAATATAACCACTGCCAATAATTGCCACCCAGTCTGGCAGTGACTCCAGCTTCACCCCTTTGTCGCTGGTAAAAACCGTTTGGTCATCCACAGTAATTCCTGGAGGGACGAAGGGTTGGGAGCCTGGGGAAAGCATGATGTCTTTTCCTGTCACGGTTTTTTCCCCAGAATCTGTTGTTATCGTCACTTTTTGCGGTCCTGCCAACTTACCCCAACCTCGAATCACATCAACTCCTAAGCGTTTGAGACTGTTGGTTAAGTCTCCCTGAATTTTGTTGACTAGGTTACTGGCATGTTCCGCGATCGCCTGTCTGTCAAATCCTACTTGATTAACCTGAATGCCCATCGCCTTAAGGTGGTGAGTGTCACGTAATTCCCGCACCCGACCAGCCGCCGCCAGTAGTGCCTTAGAGGGAATGCAACCACGATTGACACAAGTACCGCCCATATCAGCAGCTTCAACAATTGCCGTCTTGAGACCACAGCTTACTGCATGTAGAGCAGCACCATGACCACCTACTCCAGCACCAATGATGACTAAGTCGTAATCAAATTCCTGACTCATAGCATTTTCGATAGCAGTTAAACAAGATGGTACACCAGACTCTCTCCAAAAGGCGAAGGGCGCTTGTGGGAAGGGCGCTCGTGGGAACTTGGCGTTGGGCGAAGGGGAAAGGGAGCAAGTCAGTTTCCCAATGAAGCTTGGATTGCAATGACCAGTACAATCACACTAACTGTACTGTGTTTGTTAGTTG
>JAFAVL010000019.1 GCA_019242465.1 Chroococcidiopsidaceae cyanobacterium CP_BM_RX_35
GGGCAACCGATGGCAATCAGCGGTCCTATCTGCACTCGCAGTAGCAGCATAAGTTGATAAATGTACTACAAATATATTCCGCTTCCTAAGTACCTTGAGTCCTACGTTATGTCTAAGTATCAATGGCATTGAAATCGCCGTTGCTCCACTCGCTGCATTATCTAACTATATATATCTAGGGGTGGATCATACATAGCTGGGGAAGAAGGAGAAGCAACACCAAGATTAGGATCTGGTGACGGGCATATCACGCTCTCGTCTCGGTACTGCCACAGGACAAAGATGTTGTCACGACCATCGGTAGGGGGTTGATACTGGTAAACCCGCAATCCACCACGACGACCATCAAGCGTCTGATCCCTACCAATACAGGTAAGTTTGACTCCCAACTTACCCAGTAGAGTTTGCACAATCTCAATAGGGGTCATCTTCTCAGAGACGGTCAGGTTGAAGATCGCCTTGATATCGTGACTATGCTGCTTGCAGGAGGTGGCTAACCGTTGGACATCAGCATCATTCGCTCGAACCTGCCGCTCTGGGTCGAGCAGTTGCAATATACCTAATCCTCGCAGGGCTTCAACTTGAGCAGTCAGTAGCCGCACATCCTGGAGAGCAATTTTCCCTTCCCCCCGTTCTAGGTGTCCTTGCCACTCGCGTCGGTCCCGCATCTGGACAAAAGCTGGATTATGAGTGAGATAGTAGTGCAGTCGAATTTGTGGGTACCATCCCTCATCATCTTTGAGTTTGAGTTCAGGAGTAATGGGGATTGGGTAGCGGTGCTGGAGTTCGTGCTTACGCTCGGCATAACGTTCCGGGGGTGTCTTGGCTCGCTGAGCTTTAAGTTGCTCGTAATCATCAGAGGTAATATCAGGGGCGGAGGCGACGGCGATCGCCTCGCTCTGCTTGTTGGCTCCCCGAATAGCAGTGATTTCGCTGTGGAGGCGCTCGGAGACTTCCTGGCAATGTTGCCATTCCAGATATTCAAAGCCAGGGAACTGGAGAACACCACTGGTTAAGTCTTGCTGTAGATCAGCAGCCACCACTTCTGGACTGAATATATTGGACAGCTCCTGCACCAGCTCTTTGATGTCAGGTGGAAGTAGTTGATCGAGGTCGGCAGTAATAACCGTGACCTGATGCCCTTCCATCAACAACGCATTGCGAAGAGCTTCACGGTAGTTCCACATGGAGGAATTGACACGGGCTGCCATCTTGGCCCAGGTCCTCAAGGTGATAGGGTCAGTTGAGGTGTCTAGGTCAAAGTCCACCTCTTTAAGCAGAGCAATGTTGTACTTAATTGCTTTGGTGGTGGAGAACAATACATCCCGGTAGCTACAACTACCATTGCCAATCTTGCCTGGACCGAATCGAGCACACCAGACAAACCGAGGTACAGTGTCCCTAACTCTAGCCAAAGCCTGTCTTGCCTCTGAGTCAGGAATAGCCCCTTGAAAGACCCCAAAAACAGCAATAAAGTGACCTCGAACATCAATGCTGACGCCGGTGCCAATTGTAGGGGTAGCGAGGATGATGTCATAATCAGTAATCACCTCGTTGAGATGCTCAACAATTCCGTAGGACGGGTGCTGCGGGTTGGCAACAGTCTCACTGTCGATCCGGAGGATGCGTTTATCAGGAAACTTGCGTTGAAGTTGGGTTTCCAGGTTCTTGGAACTCCATTTACCTTTGACTTTTTGAGAGTCAAGGGCAACGTATACAGGTCCAAGTTCCACCATTGTTTCCAAGCGGGACAGCAGCGGAGCCGGATTGGACGTGTCATAGTAGGAAATAGTCCATCCCTGTTCGGGTTGCCACTGATTGATGACAACCCAAGGCTCAATGGGAGTTTCTGCCAGTCCCCGCAAATAATCGATGCTTAGGTCAGATAGGTCTGCGTCCTGAGCGACGACAAGACCGCCAGTGTTTAAGACCACATGCACCAGCTCTCGTAATGTTTCCAGGATTTTGACTCGCTTCTCATAGCACGTAGAACTGTTGAGCGCATGCCAGATTACCTGCTCGGCTTCGTCGATCAGGAGGATTGCTCCTTTCCAATCTTGAGGGTTGAAGCGGGCTTGAGATTTGAAGTGGAGTGAATCAACACACAATCCGAAGCCAAATAAACCTCTGGTTTCGGATTCCCTGACTTCTTCAATCCAATCAATACCCAATCGGTCGCAGATGGCACGACCCAGTTGAGTTCGGTGAGTTAGCACCACAACCTTACGACCCTGTCGAATAGCATTTCGGATCAAGAACTCTAACGCAGCCGTTTTTCCAGAGCCCTTGCAAGATTGAATGCAAACGAGACCTGCCTCTGGAAAGGGCAATTCTCCCAGGTAACGCTGATTTAAGACCAAAGAAGGAGTATAGGTGAGCAGCCATGGCTTTGATGCTTGCCAAAACTCCAGATCTGGAGCGGGCTCGTACAAGGCGTGAAAAGCCTGTTGCCCTTGGGACACCACAAAATCATCGACTCCTTTCTGTGGTCCAGGTAGGGAGATGACTCTTACCTTACATCCAGCACGGACCAGTAGCTTACCCAACTTGGTAATCGCCAGGTTGATATCCTTGATGGTTTTAGGCTTGATCTCGTAATCAAAGCAGATAGAAACTGGGCGTCCCAAAGTAGCAAAGTGGGCGAGTTCAGGAATCAATTGCCGCGTTTCCCTGCGGTAACCATTAAAAATCCCCGGCAGGGCGATCGCTGCATAACCCAAGGTGAGCAAACAACCAGCTTTTTTCTCGCCTTCGGTAATGGTGATTGGCAAGTTATATTTCCAGACCCAGTGCCAGAAACCCAAGGGTTTTTCCTCAAGGGGAATAGAAATGTTATGTCGTTGAGCCACTTTTTGCCAAATTCGGCTTGGGACATCGAGAAGGACTAATCGACTTGAGCCAGGTCCGAGACTAGGGCTAAGGTATTTGGCAGGTTTCCCCTTCTCTCGGTCCATCACGGGGGTAGCGGAGTCTGGCTTGAAACGTCCCCAGGTCATGCGTTGCCAGTTGTTGAAGGGGTCGATTCCGCTAACCCACCAGCCTCTGAGGTTGGCTCTAGCTTGCTTGCCGAAGCGGGTGATAGTCCAATTTAGCCGTTCTGCAATTGGGAAGAGGCTTGAGGCATTGGGATCGGAGGCTGTATCTGTCAAAGTCTCGACGTTGCGCCTGACAATCCCAGGGTCCACACCGCTATCCAGCCATTCCTGGAAGTGATCTGGTTCGGCTTTGAATGACCAGAGGTTGCTTGAAACAACATGATTCAGCTGTTGGTTCAAGCAATGCTGCCTTGTGGTGAGTAAAGAAGCACAAAATGGTTGAGCGCTCAAGCGCTCGTTGAAGAAGATTTCGGAATACAAAATAGAACTCCCTATTCATTTGCTGGAACGGAATAGAGAGCCATGCAGTAGGAGTTGCCAATAGCAATATAATGGCTTTAAGATACTGGCATGGCCAATCTTGACATGACAAAACTGAGCTTGACATCTCAAAGCTTGAGTTAACCAAGCTTGGCTTTGACAAGCTACTTAGGTGGCTTGTTTCGACCAAAGTTGAAAACCTGACTGAGCCGTCGCCAAACAAGCAAGTTAGGCTTTCTACTGATCTCAGCTGTTTAAAGCCCCAAAGCCCCTACTGTCTACTCAGTTGGGGTTTTGACCTCTAAATCAACTGCTTTCGGTTGTTGTCCGAAACAGATTTGGGTCTTGAACATTTCGATTCGATATCCTTATAGTTTTCAACCTCCAATGAGCAGTGAGCCAGTAGATTACACAATTACCCTCTGAAAGAGGTAGTTTTGCTTACTTGTGGGGAACCGCGAGTTGCCATGATTCCCAGATAGCAAAAAGCGAATCTAGCCTTGGATAGTATCTAACACGCTATGGTTAGAGTCTCAAGTACCAGGAGACTCCACATTTATGCTCTTCAAGATGCTTTTACGCGGGAGTCGTAGCAGAATTTTTACGCGGGACTCGTAGCGTTTAGACTGAAAGCTCGGTTAATGTGAGGTTAATTTTGAGACATTAAAGCATATCTTACGCGGGACTCGTAGCAGAATTTTTACGCGGGACTCGTAGCAATAGCGACAAAAAATTACGCGGGAGTCGTAGCAAATTGTTACAAATATACACACTGATAGAGGTTTTACCAAAAAATTTACTAAATGGATTCAAACTAACGTCATTGGGGATAGAATCTTTGCGAACCAGGAAAATCAACTGAGGTGCAATGATGGTAGAGGAGCGTGAGTATCTTGTCCCGATGGATGCACAGCTACTTTCTATCCTGGCTACTGCTGGAGCTTCTTTTAAAGACCCTCTAGTCGATCTACCCATTATTGAAAGTGGTGCAGACGGTCAATGCAATATCGTTGTCCGGGTTAGAGGTGGTCTTTACGAGGATAATGATGGGCTGGAGTTAGAGCGTCGGTATCAGCTAGGCAAACTTGAGGATGAAGAGGTAGATTTTATTCAATCTAACGTCATTTCATCAGTTCAAAACTTAGAGTTTCGCGTTCACACACAAAAAGTAATTAAAGCGCTTGGTGAAAGTGACCCCGAGCAACATAGAAGTGCTGAAATTCGTCGCTTGCAGAGAATTTTATTAGGTGTAAGCCAGTTTTGTGGACCGCGAAATTTAGAGACTGTCTATTTGATATACAAAGCAGCTTACGAACAAGGTACGCAAACCCCCTTAATCGATACACGCCAATTGCTAGAAGCTAAGGGATATAAACGCCGGGAAGATATTCGGGATTACGATCCTAATATCAGTAGTCAACTAGCTCAAGAGATTGTCTCGATGCACCGCACTGAGATTGTTTTCCAGGCAACTGCACCTGCACAGTCAGGTAAAAGGGGACGACGAGACGTTGCCGTGGTATACAAAAATATACTGCGAATCCGGCGAGCTTTTTACCGAAATAGACCAGAAGAAGAAGTTGACTTTGAACGGAGCGCGGATTTAACCTTTCAACTTCCAGATCTTTATGAAGTTGAATTAGGTTTTTATGATGAGAAGGATACAATTCTATTGAGCCTACCTACACGAGCTGTTCCAGTTCCACATATTAATTACTCTAAAGACTATCAAACTCGTTGTCTGATATATATTGCTGGTCGGCTAAGATGGGATAACAAGTCACCTATGTGGATAAGTAAGCCAACCTTGCTCAGAAAATCTGGAATACTTGGTGCTAATTCCACTCGTAATAATCAATTACTTCAGGAAACATTAGGAAGTTTACTTGAACAAGGATACCTTTTGCAGGCTGAGATTGTGAGTAAAGCAAAACAACGGCAGGATTTAGTTAAAATAGCGCCCAATCCTGAAAAAATCCGTAAATTTGTGCCATCCTGTTAACGAAAAGGTACGGGGTGATATTAGAGAGTGCTGCTTTGACCAAAAATTTGGGATACAAGCCCCGTCGTTCACGACGGCTTTCTCTATGCTATAATTTTGATACTGCAAGAGTGAGTATAAAACGTGTTTGCTCTAGAGTTTAAAGTCAAGCCAGCGCAACAACAAATCCAGTCGATAGACGAAGCCATAAGGACATCTCAGTTTGTCCGAAATAAGGTGTTACGCTATTGGATGGACAATCGTGGTGTGGGTAAGACTGAACTTTTTAGATACAACACGGCACTCAGGAGAGAGTTTAGATTTGTTAATGATTTAAACTCTCATGCCTGTCAGACTGCTGTGGAGTGCGTCTTAAGAGCAGTTAATTGTTTCTACGATAATTGTAAAAAGCAGACTCCTGGGAAGAAGGGGTATCCGAAGTTTAAGAAAAACGCTCGGTCTGTTGAATATAAAGTTTCTGGATGGAAGTTGTCGGAAGATAGAAAATACATTACTTTCACCGACAAGAAAAACATTGGAAAACTTAAGCTCATTGGAACGAGAGACTTAAACTTCTATCGGATGGAGCAGATTAAAAGAGTGAGGATTGTACGTCGTGCCAACGGGTACTACGTTCAATTCATGGTTCAGCTTGCCCCCAGGGATACTGTCAAACCCTTAACACCATCCCAAAGCGCGATAGGTATTGATGTAGGTCTTAAGTGTTTCTATGCTGATAGTCAGGGACATATCGAACCAATACCACAGTTCTATAGGTCATCTGAAACACAACTAAATCGTGCTAACCGCAAGAAGTCTAAGAAGTTTAGGAAAGGAGTGCCACAATCACAAAACTATCGCAAGTCTAGAAGTCGATATGCAAGGATTCATTTAAGAGTAAGTAGGCAGCGAGAAGAGTTTGCTAAGAGAGTAGCGCTCCGCTTAATCCAATCTAACGATTTGGTCGCCTATGAAGACTTGAATGTGAAAGGTATGGTAAAAAATCGACATCTAGCAAAATCAATAAGCGATGTTGCCTGGTCGTTGTTTCGTAGTTGGTTGGAGTATTTTGGGTTGAAGTACAGAAAAGTAACTGTAGCGATTGCGCCTCATAATACTAGCCAAAATTGTTCTAACTGCGGTGAAAAAGTCCAGAAGACTCTGTCTACCAGAACTCATGTTTGCCCCCACTGTAAATATGTAAAGGACAGGGATATTAATGCCGCCATCAACATCTTGCAAAAAGCACTCAGTACGGTAGGGCATACCGGAACTTCTACGCTTGGGGAGAGATTCCCTCTTGGTGGGTTGGAGCAATCCTGCTTGCTAACGGAAACTCAATGAACCAAGAATCCCCGCCCTTCAAGGGCGGTGGAGTGTCAACATACCAATACTAGGCAGCTTAATAATATCCCCAACTAGGTCTTTCTCATTCATTTGTGGAAATACAAAAGAACGCATCTTTTTCTTAAAACGGGGAAAGCCAAATCCTTTTTCCCACATCGACACAAACGCTGTTTCAAGTTGCTTTAGAACTTGTTGTAACACTTGTGAATGTACTATTTTGAGATAGGGATACTCCTTTTTAGCTGCGGTTAGTGCTTTACACTGACTAGCCTAGGTAGGTCGCTTGGCATCACCTGAAATTATATATTCCGAAATGATACTGCAAGCATTGATATCGCACTTCCTAGAATTAGCCCAATCTTTGCGTTCTCTCAACGCAAAATTCCACACAGAACGACAGATTTCTAACCAATGGTCAAAAACCTGTTTTTGTTCCAGTGTGGGAGCTAATTTGTATTTGTAGGTTAGCGTTATCATACAAATACAATATCACACTTTAGAAAACAAGTTTATATTTTCTAAGGGTGCTTCGCGTTTGTTTTTGGGTCGGTATTCATCTCGCCACCTATTTCCTTCGGCAATCAGTTGGGAGCCTTCTGCCGACATCAAGGTAATGATGAAGGCTTAGGAGCAAGGTGACATAGAAGTGCGCTATAGCCAAAAATTTAACTATCGGCGCTCTGTTTCAGTAACCTCTCTCTCAGCTGCTCCATCAGCTCTATCTGCTGCTGCCAGTCGGCAATATGAACCTGCATTTCCTCAATCTCAGCCTGCTTCGACTGCTGAGATGTCGATCGCTTGAACCGAGTCAGCTCTTTTTGAGCTTGTTTTAGAGCCGACTGTTCGCGCTCTAGTAATCTTTGTTTACCCTGTACGGCTTCTGCAATAGCAGATAATAATTGCGCCGTATCAGCATCGGTTAGCACGAGCGCCTTGCCGATTTGCTCCTGTTGTGGTGTTGCTTCAGTTGATAAATCTTCTGCTAACGCTGCTAACGGCTGGGCATCGTTTAGCCGCTCGACTTTTTTTCGAGTGCCTCTAGTCGGTTTTGGTAGGTTTGCAGTAGATTGCTCAGGGTCTCTAGCTTAGTGTTAATGCCGGAAACTGTGGTCTTTCCCAGATAGTGCCCAAGCGCCTCAAGCACTATCTGGGTTTTCGTCTGCCCAGTCTGTTCGCAGAGGGCGTTGATTTCTTCAAGCCACTCCGGGGGAATTCTTACACCTACTGTAGGGCTTTCTGCCATGTTTGAGTCTGGATATGTTAAACACTGCTAACGCATATTATTTCATACTCTTGACAGACTAGCACTTGATTGTTAACGTTGTTATACAATGCAAACGTTAACAGTGTAGAACGGTGCAAGCAAATGACAAGCAGTCTAGAACTAAAATCCGAAGAAGATACTGTTAGAACTTACTTGCGTTCGATTGGTCGCATACCACTCTTGACCCACGAGCAGGAGCTAACTTGTGGTCAACAGGTGCAGCAAATGACAGCGCTACTGGCAGCAAAAGAAACTTTAGTTAGGGAAGTAGGACACGAACCCACTTTACGAGAGTGGGCTGACCGCGTTGATATGTTGGAAACCGAGCTAGCTGAAGTTGTGCGGCGGGGTCAAAGAGCCAAGCAGAAGATGATCGAGGCGAACTTGCGACTAGTAGTGGCGATCGCCAAACGCTACCAAAAGCGAGGCTTAGATCTGCTGGATCTGATCCAGGAAGGAGCGATTGGGTTAACCAGGGCAGTGGATAAGTTTGAACCAGGGCGGGGTTACAAGTTTTCTACTTATGCCTATCACTGGATTCGCCAGGGCATCACTCGCGCAATTGCAGAGAAATCTCGCACAATCCGGCTGCCGATTCACATCACGGAAAAACTGAACAAAATCAAGAAAGCCCAGTGTCAGTTGTCGCAAAAGTTAGAGCGTACCCCTACCTTAGCTGAAGTAGCAACCGAATTAGGAATAACGTTAGAGCAAGCGAAGGGATGTCTAAGATGGATGCAGCAGCCCTTATCCTTAGAGATGCGAGTAGGTTCAAAGCGGGATACGGAACTAGGTGAACTGCTGGAAGATCCTAATTCAGAAGAACTACTTGTGCAGTCCTTTCTGGCTGAGGATTTGAACCAAATGTTGGCTGACCTGACAGTGCAGCAACAGACAGTTTTGACGCTGCGCTTTGGATTAGCAGACGGCAAGTCCTGGACATTAGATAAGGTTGGCACTCACCTGAATCTCAGCCGGGAGCGTGTGCGACAGATTGAGAAGATGGCTTTATCCGAACTGCGACACCAGGAACGAATCGCTCAAATGCTCTGAAGCTTAGAAGGGTTCCTTATGAAGACGAGTTACTATGCAACCACTAACTCAGATTGTGGAATTGCCATCAGCAAATATCCTCCTGCTGGTTGGCAGGGGAAGGTATACCCTCCCCTTGCACCAAGCACAAACCTGCTCAATAATTTCAAAAACAAGCGGTATACAATTGAGGACTACATTAGGCTCTATCAGCAGCAGTTGGACAAGCTAGATCCCCAGCAGGTGTGGGCAGAACTGCACGAATTAGCCGCTGGAGCAGAGCCAGTGTTATTGTGCTACGAGAAACCAAAGGTGCGTTTAGCAACCTTCGGATACGAACCCTTGTGTAATGACTCAGACCTCTGGTTTTGTCACCGGCGACTAGTTGCTATTTGGCTTGAATCTACGCTTGGCATAGCTGTGCCAGAAGCCTTGAGAGAAAAGCCAGGATTCAAGCATTTAGGTTACATCCGCTCGAATTTGGATGAGCTGAAAAAGTGGTGCCGCGCTCAACATCTGACAGAAAAGCCAACAGTTAGCAACTACGCTAGAGGACGATTTGAAAAGTGGTTCGAGATGGAGTTTAAGCTAACGCAGGCGGTTGAGGTTGTTCCAGCGGAGCATGATGAGCGTGTATACCAACTGGGTCAAAAGCTATACCCAGGAAACGATTGCTGTTTGTTCTTGCACTACCCAGCAGGTATCGGAATTCTTCCTCACCGGGACCATACAGCAAGTACAGCTTGGGTTATTTCGGTTAATATTGGTTGCCCTGTGATCTTTCGACATGGTGACGATGTGTACCATTTGCAAGACGGTCAGGTTGTAGGATTTGATTCGAAGATAATCCACTCGCTCGACCCCGTCCCCCATGAACGTTGGGCATTATCCTGGCGCTGCATCAAACCGGAATACCTTGACCGTCAGCTGTCTCTATTCCAGTAGGTACACGAGGGGCTAAGCCGCCCCTCTGGACTCCCCGCAGCCAGTCATTGCCGACAGCCACATCACTTATCTCTGTGTGTGTCAAAATCAACTCAAGCTGTCAGCACTGCTGCGCTATGACTGGCTCGAAAATGGTCTATCGAATTAGGGCTTGCTTAGTCTGAACCCGTGCCAATTGTTGCTGTTGTGGGGATTTACTAAAATCAACTAGCTCCTGAAGCCGCAACCGATCGCCTAGCTGGAGCTGTGCTGATTCCACCTGACCCTGTACTGAGCGCAAGATCTCGCCGCGTCCATCTTTAGAAATGATGCTCACCACATCTTTTGAAGAACATAGGATAGACTGTTCGCCCTCATAGACCCACTTGCCACCTTGTTGCTTGTCAGCACCCAAACGGCGAACGAATATATCGACAGCAGTAGCGATTTTCTCGGCGGCAGCGATCGCCATATCCCTGCTTTGCGGTTCGGGATGGACCATGCCTCTAATTTGTGCTTCTGCCTGCCACCAGCCGCAAAGATGTTCGCGGTCCACTTCCTCTGGCTTCTGTCTGCGGGTAGCAAGACAGGCAAGTTGTTTTTCCCGTGCTGATGCCCTTTCCCCAACAAGTTCAACAATTTGGGCTCGACGAGTGGAGAAGTCCCACAAATCATTTGAGGAATAGCCTTTGACCTCAAACATCTCTTGTTGTCGAGGCTCAATCTCATAACCTAGCTGCTGCAGCTCAGCCGCCAAATAATTTCTATATAGGGCTCCTATCTTGTGAGCATCTTTCCAAATCTGGTCAGTCCATAGTGAACGCCAGCGTTTGTCATGCCCTTGAGTGGCGTTCAAGATTAAGCAGTGGGTATGGAGTTGTGGTTCCCGTTCGCGGTTAGTGTCGTGATGGAATAGAGCGATCGCCAAATTTTTGGTTTTCTGACGTGAGCGAGTTCCTTTAGTCCGAATCCTGGTGGAGGCATATTCTTGTTCTAATTCCGTCAACGCTCGAAAGACAGCACGTCGGTGGCATTCCTCTACAGCATTGTTGCCTAGAACTAAAGCCAAGAGACTGACGCTTTTGGGCGCTGAGAGCGTTACGTCTAGAGCTGCCCTCTCCTTCCCAGTTGTTTGTCTTCTCCTGAGTCTGCCTCCATCGGGGCGATCGCCTTTGAGCAGCTGGTTGAAGACTTTTCGCTCGACTACCCCCGACAATCCCAGAGCGATCGCCCCCTGCCCCCACCACTCAGAAGCCTCTTTATTGCGATCACGGCTGTAGTAATTGTCTTTAGCAAAGTAGGTTGCGCCATGAGCTGCTGATACGTTGGTAAGCGTTAACATCTATTTTTCCTCCTACATAAAGATACTAACTTGTTTTTAGTAAATGGGCGTATGGTGTGAAAGAAAAATCGCTAATCAAATAAGATTAATCATGACTGATCGTGACTGGACATTTAGATAGAATAGGTCGAATTTTTGTCAAGTTCTAGCTGAATTTTAGCTAAGTAAATTTGATTAGATAAAGAAATCTAAAAAAATTCGAGTTTGGGTAGAAATTTGAAATAATTCAGGATAACATCAGGATAAGTTTTGACAAACCCCTGTATTCTAGGTCTGAACATTTGTAGTAATTTATATTATACAAGGAAGCAAAATACAGAAAAACAGCAAAAATCACGGTTACGAATCTGGCACTCACATTTGACTGGAATGCTGATTTATCAAAATTCGTCTTGATAAGTCTTCGTAATTAGCCTCAATAATTCCAGTACTTTAATTGTGCCACTGGGTACTAAGTTTACCAAGAAGATATGGGTATCTGGAGTAGCAAAAATGCCAGCTTAAGAGAGACCTAACTAATAAGTACTGAGACCAGGCTGAAAGAAAACACAACCAAATTTTGGAAAGAAAGGTATGAAACGTTGCTTTTTCTCTCATATAACTATTCGAAACACTTTTTTGCAAACTCTAACCACTATTACTCTTTTAAGTTCTTGCTTATTAATGGTTTCTGGAACAGCTAGGGCAGATGGCACTTGGATACCTTCATTTAATCCTAAAGTGCATGTCTATGTTGATCCAAAGTTAGCTAAAGACCCCAACTATCCTGTACGTTTGCAAGATTTAGACCAGCAACTAGTCCAAGGTCACGAACCCAGCGCTAATCCTTAAGTAAGTATAGCGTGGGCTTGCAAGAAATTGTGAGCCTTTGTGATTAGCCTCAGTACATTGTTTTTGCCATGATGTACTACGTTCCCCAAGAATACATAGGCATCCTACGATATAGAGCTGGCAACTCGTTTTCAAGTCATAGAGTGTGCGATCTGGGTTTAAACATCTCGAATTGGGTAGGAGAAGTGATTCAGACATCAAACCTTGGTGAACATTGGCGATGGAAACCACTCCTACTTGGAGACAACCTACTTTTTAGGTGAAATTATGAAAGTTTGTGTACTCAACAGAAGTGGGCGACCACTCATGCCTACAACCCCTCGAAAAGCACGGCTACTGCTCAAGGCAGGGAAAGCCAAGATAATTCAACGGTATCCCTTCACCATTCAATTAATTTATGGTTCAAGTGGATATGTTCAATCAGCAATATTAGGGATTGATGCTGGCTTCTCTCATATTGGGTTCAGCGCTGTCAATGACAAAGAAGAATTGATTGGTGGGGAACTGACAATGCTTTCGGAGATGAGTGAACGGATTACTGAAAGACGGAAATATCGGCGGATGCGTCGTAGCAGTAAACGTTATCGTCAGCCAATTCCACTCAAAAATCAATCTGCTGGATGGCTTGCCCCTAGCATTCAGCATAAGCTAGATACTCACCATCGGTTGATAGACCGCATGAGGTCGATTTTGCCGATTCAGCAAGTGGTGATTGAAGTCGCTAGCTTTGACATCCAGAAAATCAAGAATCCAGCTATCGAAGGAAAAGGCTATCAGCAGGGAGAGCAATATGACTTTGACCACTTAAGAGAGTACATTCTGCATCGAGATAGACATAATTGTCAAAACCCCAACTGCAAAAATAAGGTTAAAGAAGCAATACTTCAGGTTCATCACTTAGGATTCTGGAAAAACCCAGCCGATCGCACAGATAGACCAGCTAATCTCATAACTCTGTGTTCAAAGTGTCATACGCCCAAGAACCATAAACAGGGAGGGATTCTCTACGGTTGGAAACCAGAACTTAAAACGTTTAAGGGTGAGACCTTTATGTCCACTGTTCGGTGGCGATTAACTCAAGAGGGCGATTACAAGGCAACCTACGGCTGTGTTACCAAAGCTAAACGTCGTGTATTGCAATTAGATAAGTCTCATCATAACGATGCATTCGTGATTGCTGGCGGCACCACTCAAAGTCAAACCTATCCATTGATGCTGGAACAAGTTCGACGCCATAAA